>DATCVD010000227.1:0-13206 GCA_036567125.1 Pyrinomonadaceae bacterium
CTGAAATACGTACTCTGCGTGTTCTTCGTGCTGGCGGGTTTGAATCATTTCATCAACCCCGCCTTCTACCTGAAGATGATGCCGCCTTACCTGCCGTGGCCTCGCTTCCTTGTTTACCTTAGTGGGGTCTGCGAGGTCGCCTTGGGCGTCTTGCTCCTTGTGCCTGCTCTCACGCGCGTTGCGGCTTGGGGGCTGGTCGCGCTGCTCGTGGCCATATTTCCGGCGAACGTTCAAATGGCGACCAGCCCGCAGCTTTACCCCGACATACATCCACTGGCCCTATGGCTCAGACTCCCGTTGCAGGCAGTGTTCATAGCTTGGGCATATTGGCACACGCGACCGGCCGACAGGTAGGGCGGCCAACGACTGTTCGCCGGTGGCGGAAGATGTGCTGTCAGATTCGTCAAGAAGAAGGCGCGGGCATCGCAGTGCTTCAAAAGGTTTCATACGGTGGAGCGGACGCTTGAAGGCATTGAAGCGGTGAACATGGTGAGGGAAGGTCAGGTCAAAAGATTAACGGGGAGCGATGCGCGAGGGCACGCGAAGTTCGTCGCTTCGCTCTTTCGGACGGCCGTCTGATTGAGGGCGGCTTGTGGCTCCCCGCGCTTGAAAATAATTTTCGCAACACCACCCCTGTTCGATGGCCCGCGCGCCGCCCGGCTCGTCGTGGAGGTGGAATTCCAAGAGCGTACGTGGCCTCACGCGCCGGCCCCTCACATAGACGACTAGCCAGCCGGGCCGGCACAAACGGCACGGGCCGGACACTCCAAAAGATTCACACCCCACGCGTAAGACTCGCCGGCGCGAAGCGTCTCTTCAGTATTGGGAGAGGTAGGCGGGCTTTGTCTCAGGAATTACTTTTCGGCTGTCAGCAGCCCGCCAGTTCACCCGCCGCGAAACTGAAATCACACCCGTGATTCACAACTAGTCTCCGCTCGGGTGGGGCCATTTCGAGCCGTCGGTCAGCCCCCCGCGCGTCCGCCGGTACTGCCGCCATCACCTCCCCAACGGGCCTTGAGGGGATCATGCGCGAGCGCGGGCTATCAGTGAATCACGTCACCATCTACACGTAGGGGCGGCGCTGCGTGCCGCGGATCAACGTGAGGGTGCGCCGGCATTTGAAGATGGGCAGCACCTCATACCGCCACCATTGCCGCAATCAATATTTGCAACGCGACCGGGCTTTTAAAGAAGCCCCGCCCGCCGTGATGACTTCACCCGATCCTCAGAGTTCGTTCGTCACACACAAAAGGAGATTCCCTCGATGAGAAGTAGTCGGCGCAAAAAGTTCTCCCTGCTGTTGGCCGTCGCCCTCGTGCTGCCCGCGCTCACGCTGCCCGCCGGTTTCGGCGGCGCGTCGGCGCAAGGGGGCGGCGAAGGGAGGGGAAGGCGGAAGCAAAAGTCTTTCGGCTATAAGCCTGAGACAGTCTCGGTCGGGGCGTCGGGCACGGCCCGCCACCTGACCGGCCCCAACCCCGGCAGGCCTTCCGACATCGCCCTCGGGCACCTGAAGCGGAACCGTCACAAGCTCGGGGTGGACGAGGCCGACCTCGAAGAGTTGAAGGTGACGGACGAGTACAGGAGCGGCCACAACGGCGTCACGCACATCTACCTGCGCCAGCAGCTCGGCGGCATCGAGGTGGCCGGCGCGGAGGCCGGCACCAACGTCGCGCGCGACGGGAGCGTCATCAACCTCCACGGCAGCTTCGTCAAAGGCTTGCGCGCCTCGGCCAACCGCCGCGCGCCCGCGCTCTCGCCGGCCGAGGCGGTCGAGGCCGCCGCGCGTCATCTCGAACTGACCCTCACCGAGCCGCTCGACATCCTCGAAGCCGGGGGCGGCCCCGCCCGCCGCACCACGCTCAGCAGGGGCGGCATCTCGCTCGACCCGATAGGCGTCAGGCTCGTCTACCAGCCGGTCGGCGAAAGCAGCGTGCGGCTGGCGTGGAGCGTTGAGATTCATCAGGCGGACGGCCAGCACGCGTGGGACATCAAGGTCGACGCCGAGAACGGCGACGTGCTCGCGGGTGACGACCTCGTGGATCACGACAACTGGGGCGGGAGCTTCGCCCCGGACTTGGCCCGCAACCGTAACCTCGCGGCCGTGGCCGCCGCCGCGCGCCCCGCGTCGCGCTCCCCGGCCGCGCTGCCGACCGCGGGCGACGGCTCGGCCTACAACGTCTTCGCCTACCCGTTCGAAAGCCCGAGCGACGGCGGGCGCACGCTCGTCACCAACCCGGCCGACCTGCTCGCCTCCCCCTTCGGCTGGCACGACACGAACGGCGCGGCCGGCCCCGAATTCACGCGCACGCGCGGCAACAACGTCCACGCCTACACCGACATCAACAGCGACAACGTCGCCGACGCGGGCAGCGACCCCGACGGCGGCCCGTCGCTCCGGTTCGACTCCCCCCTCAATCAGGGCGCTGGCCCCGCGGCCTACCGCCCGGCCGCCGTGACGAACCTCTTCTACTGGAACAACATCATCCACGACGTGTTCTACCGCTACGGCTTCGACGAGATGTCGGGCAACTTCCAGATCAACAACTACGGCCGCGGCCCGGCGGTCGCGCCGCTCGGCGACAACGACGACGTGCGCGCCGAGGCGCAGGACGGGTCGGGCCTGAACAACGCCAACTTCTTCACGCCGGCCGACGGCCAGCGCCCGCGCATGCAGATGTTCGTCTGGACGAACCCGATCCCGAACCTCGTCACCGTCACCGTCAACGCGCCCTCGGCCGTCGCGGGCGACTACCGCGCGTCGCACGCCCTCTTCGGCCCGCAGGTGACGAACGCGGGCACCACCGCGCCGGTCGTCCTCGCGCTCGACTCCGATCAAGGCACCGGCCCCTCGCCGAACGACGCGTGCACCGTCATCACGAACGCGGCCGAGGTGAGCGGCAAGATCGCGCTCGTCGAGCGCGGCTCGTGCGCCTTCCCGCAGAAGGTCGCCAACTTGCAGGCGGCGGGCGCGGTCGCCGTCATCGTGACGAACAACGTGCCGGGCGACCCCGGGCTGATGAATTTCACCCCGCCCGTCCCGCCCTTGAACATCCCGGCCATCATGGTCAGCCTCGACACCGGCAACCTTCTCAGGGCCAACCTGCCGCTCACCGCCACGCTCAGTGCCGATCAACACCTCGTCAACCGCGACAGCGACTTCGACGCGGGCATCATCGCGCACGAGTACGGCCACGGCATCTCGAACCGCCTGACGGGCGGGCGCAACGTGGTCAACTGCCTCGGCAACGCCGAGCAGATGGGCGAGGGCTGGAGCGACTTCTTGGGCCTCGTCCTGACCACCGACCCGGCCGACACGCCGACCACCCCGCGCGGCGTCGCCACATACGTCGTCTTCGAGCCCCCCGGCGGCGGCATCCGCCCGACGCCCTACACGACCGACTTTGCGGTCAACCCCTCGACCTACATCTCGCTGATGGACACGACCAACATCTCGCAGCCGCACGGCGTCGGCTACGTCTGGGCGACGATGCTGTGGGAGATGTACTGGAACCTCGTCAAAGCGCACGGCTACAACCCGAACGTCTACGACTCGTGGCAGACGGGCGGCAACAACCTCGCCATCCAGCTCGTCATGGACGGCATGAAGCTCCAGCCCTGCCGCCCCGGCTTCGTGGACGGCCGCGACGCGATCCTCCAAGCCGACGTGCAGCTCACGGGCGGCGAGAACGAGTGCCTGATCTGGCAGGCGTTCGCCAAGCGCGGCCTCGGCTTCAGCGCCAGTCAGGGCAGCAGCCTCAGCCGCTTTGACGGCAGGGCGGCCTTCGACCTGCCGCCGGCCTGCCGCGCCGACTTCAACCTCGACCCGCCGGGCCTCGCGCAGTCGCTCACCCCGAACGCGCAGGCCGTGCAGACGATGACCATCTCGAACGGCGGCAAGCAGCACGGCGACGAACTCTCGTGGGGGATTCTTGAGGCTCCAAACGACTGCTCGTCGCCCGCGTCCATCTCGGACGTGCCGTGGCTCTCGGTCTCGCCGCAGGAGGGCACAACCGAGGGGGGCGGTTCTAGCGGCGTCAATGTCGCCTTCGACTCGACGGGCCTCGGCGTCGGCGTCTACACGGCGAAGCTCTGCATCCTCAGTAACGCCCCGGGTTCGCCGTCAACCGTCGTGCCGGTCACGCTCGACGTGAACTACGACTTCGGCGGCTTCTACAGCCCCGTAGCCAACGCGCCCGCGCTCAACGCCGTTCAGGCGGGACAGACCGTCCCGCTCCACTTCAGCCTCAACGGCTCGTTCGGCCTCGACATCCTCGCCGCGGGCTCCCCGGCCTCAAGGCAGGTGGACTGCGCGACGCTCGCCCCGCTCGGCGCGTTCGAGCCGGCCGAGACGCCCGGAGGCAGCGGCCTCTCCGCTTCCGACGGCCGCTACAACTACCCGTGGAAGACCAGCAGGCTGTGGGGCGGCACCTGCCGCGAACTCGTCGTTCGCACCAACGACAACACGGATCACAGCGCGTTCTTCAGCTTCCGCTAGTAGCGCGCCGCACTTAGTCCTGACGAAAGGCCCCGCCTCCCCGATGCGGTGGGGCCTTTCGTCATCCGTGATTCACTTTAGTCGATCAGTAGTCGCTCGATGGCGCGGTCACTCAAGTACCTAAAGTGAACTTGACTTGCCGCTATAAAAATTTCGCCGCCGCCTGAACTTCAGGGGTTCGCCTCCCTCACGGCGGCGGTCGCCCCCACTCTGAGCCGGTCTTCCCCTCACGGGTGGCCCTGCCTCCAACCTCAACCGACCTCAAACACTAAGGAGTTTTCCGCCATGACCTTCAGGCCTCGCACTGTTAACAGGCGTGTCTTCGTAGCCTGTCTGTCGCTGCTATTCCTGACCGCGCTCGGTTCCCGGATCGCGCCGGAGAGTTTGAAGCCGCGGGCGGCGTCGCCGGTGCGCACGGAGTCGCTGATCGGCCACTGGTCAAGCCCGATCCCGATGCCCGCCATCCCCATCCACACGCACGTGCTTCCCAACAAGAAGGTCTTGTTCTGGGGCCGCGATCAGGTGGGCGGGGCCGACGTGGACAACAAGTCTCAGCCCTACGTCTGGAACCCCGCCACCCCGGCCGCCACCCCGGTCGCCATCCCGACCCCCGCCACGAACCTGTTTTGCAGCGGCCACGCCTTCCTGCAAGACGGGCGGCTGTTCGTCGCGGGCGGGCACGACAAGGTCGATAACGAGGGCGAGCGGCACACCAACATTTTCAACCCCGTTAACAACACTTGGACGGCCGGCCCGGCCATGAACGCGGGCCGCTGGTATCCGACCAGCACCGCCCTCAACAACGGCGAGATTCTGACCGTCTCGGGCACGTACTGGGACGGCGTCACGCTCAATCAGGACGGGTCGCACAGGATTCAGAAAAACGAACTCCCGCAAGTCCGCACGACCACGGGCGCGCTGCGCGACCTGACCACCGCGCGGACTCAGATGGTCAACGCCCAGCGCTCCATCTCCCTCTACCCGTGGATGATGCTGGCCCCGGACGGCCGCGTCTTTCAGGCCGGGCCGGAGCAGGTCAAGAGCTTCATCTCCGCGGGCGGAGCGGGCGGGTGGGCGGACGCCGGGCGCAACAGCCTCTACCCCTTCCGCGACGCAGGCTCGGCCGTGATGTACGAACCGGGCAAGGTGCTTATAGTCGGCGGGGGCGGGCCGCCAACCAACACCGCCGAAACCATCGACCTGAACACCGCGAACGGGTGGCAGTGGACGGGCTCGATGCAGTACCCGCGGCGGCACATGAACGCCACCATCTTGGCGGACGGCAAGGTGCTCGCCACCGGCGGCACCTCGGTCGGCAACGGGATGGACGTGGGCTTCAACGACGCCTCCGGCTCCGTCCTCCCCGCGGAGATGTGGGACCCCGCCACCGGCGCTTGGACGACGATGGCGAGCATGGCCGTGCGGAGGCTCTACCACTCGACGGCCGTGCTGCTGCCGGACGGGACGGTGCTCTCCGCCGGCGGCGGCGGCCCGCCCGGGTCGAACGGCGACTCGAACCACTTCGACGCGGAGATTTACTCGCCGCCCTACCTCTTCAGGGGGCAGCGCCCGACGATCACCTCCGCCCCCAACAACGTGAAGTACGGCGAAACGTTCTTCGTCGGGACTCCCGAGGCGGCCGGCGACATGACGGTGTCGCTCGTCCGCCTCTCGTCGGTCACCCACTCCTTCAACGAGAACCAGCGTTTCGTGCGCCTCTCCCACCCGTCCGTGACCTTGGCCGCGGGCGGCCTGAACGTGACCGCGCCGACGAACAAGAACGCGCTCCCGCCCGGCCACTACATGCTGTTCATCCTCAACGGCAGCGGGGTGCCCTCGGTGGCGAAGATCATCAGCGTGCAGGATTACGAGGGTTCCCACGAGGTGGCCGACTGCAACCAGATTTCGGGGTGGGCGTGGAATAGGAACGATCCCAACACCCCCATCAACGTGGACATCTACGCCGGCTCCACCCACATCGCCACCGTCGCCGCGAACCTGTACCGGCAGGACTTGTTCAACGCGGGCAAAGGCGACGGCAGACACGCCTTCGTCTACAACGTCCCCTCCCACCTGCGGAACGGGCAGATGCAGACGATCAGCGTGAGATATGCGGGGAGCTACAGCAACCTCGTCTGGAGTCCCCGCTCGATGATCTGCGGCGCGTCGCTGTTCCCCAACCCGTCGGGGACGATCACCTCGGTCAGCGGCGGCGGCAGCACTTGGGAGCAGGCGACGCAGTTCTCCTCGACCATGAGCGGCAAGGTGACGCACATCCGCTTCTACAAGGTTCCCCAAGAGACCGGCTCGCACGTGGGGCGCATCTGGAGCGACACGGGCGCGCAACTCGTGCAGCAGCCGTTCGCCGGCGAGACCGCCTCGGGCTGGCAGGAGGTTCAGCTCACCACCCCGCTGCAAATTACGGCCGGGGTTCGCTACCGCGTCTCCTACAACGTGAACTCTTACGGCGGCAAGATTTTGGGCGGGCTCGGCTCCCCGATCACCAACGGGCCGCTGACGGCGCACACCGGTCTTTACACGACCCCGGCGGGGACGTTCCCAAACACCGGCAGCGTCAGCAACTTCCTCGCCGACATCAAGTTCAGCGCGCCCTGAGCTTGCCGCCCCTTCACCGGCGCGACTTCGGCGCATTGACCTGATCGGTAGGAGGCGGCTCTTTGGCGGGCCGCCTCGGCCGGTCGTCCTTGAGCCTAACGATCAGCGGTGGCGAATTCATATAACCAAGTGGGCGGCACACCAGACGGACGACGCCTCGCCGCTACGACTAACGGGCGTCAGGAGGTTAGCGATGACTCGCAACATTCATAAAGGGCTCGCGCGATTACTTGGGTTAACTCAGGCTTTGATGACCCGAACCGGCCGCCCGCTGTCGGCCGTCGCGTCCGCGGCCATCATCTGCGGCGCGCTCGTGACGCCCGCCGGCGACGCACAGACCACGCCGGCAGTGGGCCAGCCCGTGCAATCGCCGGGTTCCGGGAATCAGCACCAACTCTCGCCCCCGTCCCGGCCCGCGCAGAAGCAGCGGCCCGGCCTGAAAACATTGATCCCTGACGTGGAGCTAGTCGATCAAGACGGCAGGCGGATACGCTTCTACTCCGATCTGATCGAGGGGAAAGTGTTCGTCGTCAGTTTCGTCTTCACCAACTGCAATTTCGTCTGCCCGATGCAGGGGGAGAGCCTGTCCAAAATTCAGACCGCTCTGGGCGAGCGTTTAGGCAGGGACGTTAACTTGATCTCCATCAGCACCGACCCGACTAGGGACACGCCCGAGCGGCTCAAGGATTGGGGCGCGCGGTTCGGCGCGAAGCCGGGTTGGACGCTCGTCACGGGCAGGGGTGAGGACATCGGCAAGCTGGCCGAAGCATTCACTGGCTCGGCGACTTACAGGGGCGAACACTCTCCTGTCGTCTTCGTCGGCAGTGATCGGAAGGGGACGTGGGTGCGCGCCTACGGGCTTAGCGGGCCGACGGTCACGGCCAAACTCATCGAGGAGATGGCGGGCGGTCAGATGGCGGAACAGTTACGATAGCAGCCCTTATTGAGGTAGTGTCGTAAAAAAAATCAGTTCGTAGCCGTAGCCGCCCAGCATGCGATCTCTTTGTCGCCGTGGCCGAGTGCGACGAGGAGCACCACGTCATAGTTAATTCGCGGTCGGGTGCATGCCGTCGTTAGGCTGGCGCGGGCCGGGGCTTAGCGCCCCGCGAGGGCGTTGATGGCCGCAGCGGCCCCCAAGAACAGCCCCAGCAGGAACGCCTTGAACATCCAACGCAGCACGACGGATTCGGAGAAGTCGAGATCGGCGCGAGACGGCGTAGGCATCAGCTTGACCTCCTTAGTGGAAGAACTTTCTCGGATTCGTTGATTCTACGCCGCTCGGCGTGAGCGGGTTTCACGCCGGAGCGCTCTCGGTGCGGGCCGTCCGGATAAAGCCGGGCGGCTGGCAGCGCGCCAAAGCCTCATGTGGCCCTCCCTACGGGAGGCGAGTAGTAACGAGGCATCCGGCCGGCCGGTGCGGGGCCGCCGCGACCCCGAGATAACACGGGGCCGGCTGGTGCGAGCGTCGGACGGCTTGCGTTCGGCAAGATGGCCTGCCGGGGGAACGCCTGTTATTATCCACTTCAGTCTTCAGTAAAGAAGTTACTCCGATATAGTCACCGCGCCTCGGCCTCGTATGAGCAGCATTTTAATCGTCGACGATTCGCCGACCATGAGGAGGATGGTCACGGCCTCGTTGCGCACCCTGCCGGGCGTCAGCTTCCGCGAAGCGAGCAGCGGCCTCGAAGCCATCGAGCGGCTGGCGCTCGCCCCCGTCGACCTGATGATTCTCGACCTGAACATGCCGGACATGCACGGCTTGGAGGTGTTGGACTTCCTACGCCGCCATCAGGCGTACAGCCGCCTCCCCGTCATCGTGCTGACGACGAGGGGCGACGAGGCGAGCCGCGCGGACGCGCTCGCCGCCGGCGCGGCCGTGTACCTGACCAAGCCGTTCGCGCCCCGGTCGCTGGCCGCGCAGGCGGAAGCCTTGTTGAACGCTCACCCAGAAAGGGCCTAGTGTCCGATCCTCTCCCCGACGACGGCGGCGATTTTTTCGCGCAATTCCTCGACGACTATTTCGCCGAGTGCGACGAGCACCTGACGCTCGTGCGCCGCCACCTGCTCGCGCTCGAAGCGCAGGCCGGGCGCTCCGAAGTTGACCCGTCGCTACTCGACGAATTGTTCCGCAGCTTCCACACGCTCAAGGGCATCTCGGCCATGGTGGACTTAAGCGGGGCGGAACAGCTCGCACACCACATGGAGAGCTACCTGCGTGCCCTGCGCCACGGGGAGGCGCGGCCCGGTGCCGAGGGGGTCGAGTCCCTGATGGCGGCGACGACGGTGCTTGAGCGGGTCATCGCCGCCCGCCGCAGGGGCGAGACGTCCCCGTCCATCGACGCCACCGTCGCGCGGCTGCGCGCGTTACACCACGAAGCCGAACCGACGGCCGAACGACCCGCGCCCTCAAGAACCGTTGGCGCGGGCGACGCCGGCGCAGAGTCCGAACGGAGGCCGGCCCGCCCGCGCGGCCCCGCGAGTCCTTCGGGGCACACGCGCACTTGGCGCTTTGAATTCGTCCCCACCCCCGCGCTCTCCGAACGCGGCGTCAACGTCAACAGCGTCCGCGCGCGCTTGCAAGAGGTGGGGGAGATTCTGCGAGCCGCGCCGCACGTCAGGGGGCAGGGCGGCATCGTCTTCGAGTTCGTCGTCGCCACCGGCGCGGAAGAATCGGCCTTCGCCGGCTGGCACGAAGACAACCTGACTTACGCGCCGGTCGCGGATGCGACGCCGGACGCGACCCCTACGTCGGCGACGGCGGATCAGTCGGCCGCTGCTTCCGCGTCGGGCGAAGACTCTCGCCCGCTCCCGGCCGCGCCTGCCGCTTCGATGCTCGCGCCCTCCAACGTCGTGCGCGTTGACCTCGCGCGGCTCGACGAGTTGATGCGCCTCATCGGCGAGCTGGTCACGAGTCGCGCGCGGTTAGACGAGAGCCTGAAGCATTTGGAGCGAACGGTCGCCCCGGCCGAGTGGCGCG
Organism: Pyrinomonadaceae bacterium; assembly: GCA_036567125.1. Lineage (GTDB taxonomy): Bacteria > Acidobacteriota > Blastocatellia > Pyrinomonadales > Pyrinomonadaceae > JAIVGV01. The sequence goes on from DATCVD010000227.1 coordinate 10,089, forward strand.
CGTTGCGGGAGACGAGTCTGGCGATGTCGCGCCAGTTGCGCGACCTGCGCGAGGGCGTCATGCGCGTGCGGATGGTGCAGGTCGGCGAAATCTTCGAGCGCATGAGGTTCGTCGTCCGCGACCTCGCGCGCGAGAGCGGCAAGGAGATTCGGCTCGAACTCCGGGGGCAGGAGACGGAGATCGACAAGTTCCTCGTCGAGCGGATGATGGATCCGCTCCTGCATCTCGTGCGCAACGCCGTCAGTCACGGGCTGGAAACCGTCGGCGAGCGCGCGGCGGCGGGGAAGCCGCCGGAAGGCAGGATCATGCTCCGCGCCGCGACCTCCGGCGACAACGTCCTGATCGAGATCGCGGACGACGGGCGCGGCATCGACGCGGAGCGCGTCGCCGCGCGGGCGCGCGAGCGCGGGTTGATTTCCGAGGGCGTGCAGCCCGACGAGGAGCTGCTGCTGAAGTTGATCTGCGCGCCGGGCCTCTCGACGCGCGACGAGGCCGACCGCGCCAGCGGGCGCGGCGTCGGGATGGACGTGGTCTGTAGCACCGTCGAGGAACTCGGCGGCACGCTCAGGCTGGCGACCGAGAAGGATCGCGGGACGAGCTTCCGCGTTGAGCTGCCGCTGACGCTCGCCATCGCCGACGCGCTCATCGCCGTCCTGGGCGGCCAGCGGTTCGCCTTCCCGCAGACGGTGGTGCGCGAAATCATCGAGGTCGAAGCCTCGTCGGTGAAGGTTTTGGAGAACAACGAGATAGTCTCTTACCGCGGCGGGGTGCTGCCGCTGGTGCGGCTGGCGCGCCTGTTCGGTCTGGAAGAGACGGCGGGAGATTCCTTCCACGTCTTCGTCACCGGCGGTGGCGCAAACGTTTTAGGGCTGGTGGTTGACCGCGCCGTCGGGCAGAGGGAGGTCGTCGTGCGCGGCCTGAACGACCCGCTGGTGAAGGTCGCGGGCGTCGCGGGCGCGACCGACCTCGGCGACGGGCGCGTCGTGCTCATCCTCGACGTGGCCGCCCTCAAACACTCCGCGCTCGGCGGCCGACTCGCGGCCGGGGGCGGGGCGGCCTAAACGATCATGTCGAATACCGCGAACGACGCCGAACCTTTCATCCTCTTCGAGCTGGCCGGGACTACCTACGGCGTGCCCAGCCGCTTCGTGCAGCAGATGGAGATGATCGAGCACGTCACGCCGGTGCCGAACGCGCCGCCCGCGGTCGAGGGCGTCGTGCTCGCGCGCGGGCAGGTCATCCCGGCGCTCAGCCTGCGCGTGCGCTTCGGCTTCGAGAAGATTCCCTACGACCTGCGGGCGCGGCTAATGGTCGTCAGCAGCGGCGGGCGCACCGTCGGGCTGATCGTCGATACGGCCCGCGAGTTCGTACGCATCCCCGCCGCGGCCATCGAGCCGCCGCCGGAAGCGATCACGGGGCTGAGCGGGAAGTATCTGGAAGGGATCGCAACCGTCGGCGGGCGAATGATTCTCGTCCTCGACCTCGGTGAGGTGATTGACCTCGGGGAGCAGCAGCCGGTTGTCTGATAGCGGGCGGTTAACAGGAGACGGTCATGGCAACACAGATTGGCGAAGGGCCGGGGGGCGTTAACGCGGACGCCGTGCGCGAGCAGGCGGCGCAGGTGTCGGGCACGGCGCACGAGATCGCGCGGGTCGTGAACGTGATGACGGAGGGGGCGGAGGCGCAGGCGCGCTCGCTCGACTCCGCCGTCAGCCTCGCCAACGAGATGGCGGCGTCGCTCGGCGAGACGACCACGCAGGCCGAGTCCATCGCCGCCTCGACCGAGGAACTCGTCTCGTCGGTCAACGAGACGGCGGCCTCCATCGAGCAGGTCGGCGCGAACTCGGCGAGCCTCGCCGCCTCCATCAGCGAGACGGCGGCCTCGATCGAGGAATCGACGCGCTCGATCGGAAGCGTGACCGCCAGCGCGCAGGAGATGGCGACCTCCGCCGAGGAGGTGACGAGCGCGATGAACGAGATCGCGGCCTCCATCAAGAGCGTCAGCGACGACACCGAAGCCCTCTCCGCGTCCGTCAACCAGACGGCCGTCAGCATGGAGCAGGTGTCGCGCTCCATCGACAGCCTCGCCGCGGGCGCGGACGATCTGACCGTCTCGGCGGAAGAGACCGCCTCGTCGATCAACGAGATGGCCGCCTCGGTCGAAGAGGTCTCGGCGATGTCCGAGAACCTCGCCTCGACCGTCGAAGAAGTTTCGACCTCGATGGAGGAGATGGCGCGTTCCGTTCAGGGCGTGGCGCAGAACACGGAGCGGATCACCGAGGCGGCGACGGGCGCGGCGACGAGCGCCGCCGAGATGGATCGCTCGCTGCGCTCGGTCGCCGCGATGACCAAGCACGCGGAAGAGGTCGCTGGCCGCGTCTCGCGCGAGGCGGAGCAGGGCGGCGCGGCGGCGCAGAAGTCCATTCAAGGGTTGGGGCGCGTCCGCGCCTCGATGGAGCAGTCGGCGGCCGTCATCCGCGAGATGGGCAAGCGCTCGAACGAGATCGGCGGCATCGTCAACACGATCAACGTCATCGCCGAGCGCACGAACATGCTCTCGCTGAACGCCTCCATCGAGGCGGCGCGCGCGGGCGAGGCGGGGCGCGGCTTCGCCGTCGTCGCCGAAGAGATCCGCAACCTCGCCGACCGGTCGGCGCAGGCGACCGCCGACATCGCCGCCATCATCAACGCGTTGCAGGAGGCGGTGCAGGAGGCCGTCGCGGCGTCGGGCGAGGGGGTACGCGTCGCGGACGAGAGCGGGCGGCTCGCCGAGGAGGGGTCGGCGGGGCTGCAAAGAATCCTGACCGGGGTCAACGAGACGGCGCAGATCGTCGGCCAGATCGCGCGCGCCACCGACGAGCAGTTGGGCGCGGGCCAGCACGTCGTCGCGGCGATTGAGACGACCGCGACGCAGGCCAAGCAGAGCGCGGCCGCCACGGCCGAGCAGTCGAAGGCCGCGCAGGAGATCGTCAGGGCGGCGGCGCAGATGCGCAAAACCGCGAAGGAGGTCAGTCAGGCGATGGGCGAGCAGGGGCGCGCCGCGCGCGAGATCATCAAGGCCGCGCAGAGCACGACCGCCGTGGCCCTGCGGGTGCGCACGGCCTCGGGCGAGCAGGCG
>DATCVD010000228.1:0-5483 GCA_036567125.1 Pyrinomonadaceae bacterium
CCTCGCGCGACGCCGCGCGCGGCGGAGAACCCGCTTCGGGCCAGCCCGTCGCGCAGCACCGCCCCGGCGGCGAGGCCAACCTGATCCTGCCCGATCTCTCGCAGGAAGAGTTCCTCGGCGTCGACGGCCACACGCTGCTGCTCGCCGGGATCGCCGTCTGCGTGCTCGGCCTCGGCTTCGGCCTCTGGATTTACACGCAACTGAAGAACCTGCCCGTCCACCGCTCGATGCGCGAAATCTCCGAACTGATCTACGAGACCTGCAAGACCTACCTCGTCACGCAGGGCAAGTTCATCATGATCCTGTGGCTCTTCATCGGGGCCATCGCGGGCGTCTATTTCGGCCTGCTCGCCGAGACGGCCAACCCGACGACGGGCGCGCTGGAGCACGGCTTCCCGCTCGTGAAGGTGGTGGTGATCCTGCTCTTCAGCTTGGTCGGCATCGCGGGCAGTTACGGCGTCGCGTGGTTCGGCATCCGCGTCAACACGTTCGCCAACTCGCGCACCGCGTTCGCCTCGCTCGAAGGGCGGCCCTACCCGATCTACGCGATCCCGCTCAAGGCCGGCATGAGCATCGGCATGATGCTCATCTCGGTCGAGCTGCTGATCATGCTCTGCATCCTCCTGTTCGTCCCGCCCGACTACGCCGGCCCGTGCTTCATCGGCTTCGCCATCGGCGAATCTCTGGGCGCGGCGGCCCTGCGCATCGCGGGCGGCATCTTCACCAAGATCGCCGACATCGGCTCAGACCTGATGAAGATCGTCTTCAAGATCAAAGAGGACGACGCGCGCAACCCCGGCGTCATCGCCGACTGCACGGGCGACAACGCCGGCGACTCGGTCGGCCCCTCGGCCGACGGCTTCGAGACCTACGGCGTGACGGGCGTCGCGCTGATCACCTTCATCCTGCTCGCCGTGCCGACGGCCGCCGTGCAGGTGCAACTTCTCGTCTGGATTTTCGTGATGCGCGTGATGATGATCATCGCCTCCGCGCTCGCCTACTTCGCGAACGAGGCGGTCACGAAGTCGCGCTACCAGAACGCGCAGACGATGAACTTCGAGAAGCCGCTGACCTCGCTCGTCTGGGTCACCTCGATCCTGTCGGTCGTGCTGACCTACGTCGTCTCCTACCTGATGATCCCCGCGCTCGGCGGCGACGACTCGCTCTGGTGGAAGCTCTCGACGATCATCACCTGCGGCACGCTCGCCGGCGCGGTCATCCCCGAACTCGTCAAGGTCTTCACCTCGACCGAGTCGAGCCACGTCAAGGAGGTCGTCACCTCGTCGCGCGAGGGCGGCCCGTCCCTGAACATCCTGTCGGGCCTCGTCGCGGGCAACTTCTCGGCCTACTGGATCGGCCTCGCCATCACGGCCCTGATGGCGATCGCCTTCGTGGTGAGCACCTTCGGCCTCGGCGCGCTGATGGCCGCGCCCGCCGTCTTCGCCTTCGGCCTCGTCGCCTTCGGCTTCCTCGGCATGGGGCCGGTGACGATTGCCGTCGACTCCTACGGCCCCGTCACGGACAACGCGCAGTCGGTTTACGAGCTGTCGCTCATCGAGCAAGTCCCGAACGTCGAGGCCGAAGTGAAGCGCGACTTCAACGTCGCCGTCAACTTCGACCGCGCCAAGCACCTGCTCGAAGAGAACGACGGCGCGGGCAACACCTTCAAGGCGACCGCCAAGCCCGTCCTGATCGGCACGGCCGTGGTCGGCGCGACGACGATGATCTTCTCGATCATCCAAGTCCTGCGCGGGCAGGCCCCGTCGGAGGCCGCGTTCTTCGAGAGCCTGTCGCTCCTGAACCCGCTCTTCCTGCTCGGCCTGATCACGGGCGGCGCGATCATCTACTGGTTCACCGGCGCTTCGACGCAGGCCGTGACGACGGGCGCGTACCGCGCCGTCGAGTTCATCAAGGCCAACATCCGGCTCGACGACACGGTCACGAAGGCTTCGGTCGAGGACAGCAAGAAGGTGGTCGAAATCTGCACGCAGTACGCGCAGAAGGGGATGTTCAACATCTTCCTGACCGTCTTCTTCTCGTCGCTCGCCTTCGCCTTCGTCGATCCCTACTTCTTCATCGGCTACCTGATCTCCATCGCGCTCTTCGGCCTCTACCAAGCCATCTTCATGGCGAACGCGGGCGGCGCGTGGGACAACGCCAAGAAGATCGTCGAGGTCGAGCTGAAGCAGAAGGGCACGCCCCTGCACGACGCCTGCGTGGTCGGCGACACGGTCGGCGACCCCTTCAAGGACACGTCGTCGGTGGCGATGAACCCGGTCATCAAGTTCACGACGCTCTTCGGCCTGCTCGCCGTCGAACTCGCCCTGAGCGTCTCGCGCAGCCGCGGCGACCAGACGGTCAACTACGCGCTGGCCGCCCTCTTCTTCGCGATCTCGGCCTACTTCGTCTGGCGCTCCTTCTACGGCATGCGGATCGGCGGCACGGAAGTGCCCGACGTTCGCACCAAGGAGATGGGCACCGACCGCGAGGGCGTCGCGGCCGACTAAAGTGAGTTAGGATTCAGGAGCTAGGAGCGGAGGCGGAACACCGCCTCACGCCACAACTCTCAATTCCTGACCCTAACTCCTAAATCCTGAATCCTAACTCCTAAATCCTTCCGGGCCGTCGTTCCCCCGCGGGCGGCGGCCCCCTCTTTTTTCCGGCAGGGAGGTTTCGTCTCGATGGACTCGCGGATGCTGTTCGTCTTCGCCGTCAGCTTGGCCGCGCTGGGGTTCGCGGTCTTCCTGATCCAGAACGTGATGAGGCGCGACACGGGCACGGAGGCGATGCGCAACATCTCCGACGCGATCCGCGAGGGCGCGGAGGCGTTCCTGCGCCGGCAGAATCTGACGATCCTTTATCTGGCGCTGGCGCTCGCCGCGCTCATCTTCGTCGTGTACGGCTTCGTGCGCGCGCACAACGCGGCCGACCCGGTCGGCTCGCCCGTCGAGCTGGCCTTCTGGACGACGCTCTCGTTCGCGCTCGGCGCGGCGTCGTCGGTCGCGTCCGGCTACGTCGGGATGTGGGTCTCGATCCGCGCGAACATCCGCACGGCCTCGGCGGCGACGCGCTCGCTCAACGGCGCGCTGCAGACGGCCCTGCGCGGCGGCGCGGTCTCGGGGCTGTTCGTCGTCGCGCTGTCGCTGCTCGGCGTCGCGGTGCTGTTCGAGCTGGTCAGGCTGTCGGGCGCGGTCGGCGAGGGCGAGCGCGCGGCGACGAAGATCCCGCTGCTGATCGCGGGCTACGGCTTCGGCGCGTCGTTCGTCGCGCTGTTCGCGCAGCTCGGCGGCGGCATCTACACGAAGGCGGCCGACGTGGGCGCAGACCTCGTCGGCAAGGTCGAGGCCGGCATCCCGGAAGACGACCCGCGCAACCCGGCCGTGATCGCAGACCTCGTCGGCGACAACGTCGGCGACTGCGCGGGCCGCGGCGCGGACTTGTTCGAGTCGACCGCGGCCGAGAACATCGGCGCGATGATCTTGGCGGCCGCGCTCGCGTCGGCCAACCCCGACTTCTACACCGGCGGCCAGCTGCTCGGCATCATCCTGTTCCCGCTCGTCGCGCGCGCCTTCGGGCTGCTCGCCTCCATCGTCGGCATCATGGTCGTGCGCACGCGCGAGGAGGGCGACCCGATGCAGGCCCTCAACCGCGGCTACTACGTGACGACCGTGCTCGCCGCCGCGGGCTTCCTCGCCGCCTCCTACTGGCTGCTGCGCCCCGAGGGGCCGAGCCGCGCCGCCGCCGCCGACGCGTGGCTCTACTTCTACGCGTGCGGCCTCGTCGGACTCGTCGCCGCGATCCTCTTCGTCTTCATCACGCAGTACTACACCGAGTACCGCTACCGGCCGGTGCGCGAGATCGCGGAGGCGTCGCAGACCGGCCCGGCGACGAACGTGATCAGCGGCGTCGCCGTCGGGCTCGAATCGACCGCCTACCCCGTCCTCGTCATCGCGGCGGCCGTCGTCGGCTCCTACTACCTCGGCTCGGCGTCGGGCCTGCGCAACGCCGGCCTGTTCGGCACGGCCGTGGCGACGATGGGGATGCTCGGGACGGCGGCCTACATCCTCGCCATGGACACCTTCGGGCCGATCACGGACAACGCCGGCGGCATCGTCGAGATGTCCCAGCAGCCCGAAGCGGTGCGCGCCAAGACCGACCGCCTCGACGCCGTCGGCAACACGACGAAGGCGCTGACGAAAGGCTACGCCGTCGGCTCGGCCGCGCTCGCCGCCTTCCTGCTCTTCTCCGCGTATCTGGACGAGGTGAAGAACTACGGCCTGAACCTCGGCGTCGGCGCGATGGGATCGGCCGAGGCCGGGAAGGGCGCGGAGCTGTTCGTCATCAACCTCGCCAAGCCCGAAGTCTTCGTCGGCGGGCTGCTGGGCGCGATGCTGGTCTTCCTCTTTTCGTCGCTCGCGATCCGCGCCGTCGGCCGCACGGCCAACCACGTCATCCGCGACGTGCGCGAGCAGTTCGCCGCCGACCCCGGCATCCTGCGGGGCACGTCGAAGCCGAACTACGGGCGGACGGTCGACATCGTCACGCGCGCGGCGCTCCGCCAGATGATCCTGCCGGGCGTGCTCGCCGTCGGCCTGCCGATAGTCGTCGGCTTGGTCTTCCGCGGGCTGTTCTACTCGCAGATCGCGGCCGACGACCGGAGGGCGAGCGTGGCCTCGCTCGTCGGCAACGCGCGCTACGCGCACCTCGCGACGGGCGCGGAGGTGGTCGCCGGCCTGTTGATGATTGGGACGATCGCCGGTATCTTGTTAGCGCTCTTTCTCAACAACAGCGGCGGCGCGTGGGACAACGCGAAGAAGTACATCGAGACCGGCGAGTACGGCGGCAAGCGCTCGGAGGCGCACCGCGCGGCCGTCGTCGGCGACACGGTCGGCGACCCCTTCAAGGACACGGCGGGGCCGTCGCTCCACGTCCTCATCAAGCTGCTCTCGACCGTGGCGCTGGTGCTCGCGCCGCTGTTTATTTAGTTAGCTGTTAGCCGTTAGCCGTTAGCTGTTAGCCGGAAGAGATAAATCTTTCAGCCTTCGTCTCAGCTTTTGCTATGGCTTCGGTTCTTGGTTTTACTAACAGCTAACGGCTAACAGCTAACAGCTTCCATCGAGGTTTCCTGTGAACACTTACGTTGACGCTAAAGCCGAAACTCTGAGCGGCGCGTTGCTCGCGCCGGTTGACTGGGCGAAGCGCGCGGCGCTGGTCGTCGCCTTCAGCCTGCTCGTCGCGCTCTCGGCGCAGGTCGTCGTGCCGCTGCCGTGGACGCCCGTCCCCGTCACGCTCCAGACCTTCGCGGTGCTCCTGACGGGCGCGCTGCTGGGGTCGCGGCTCGGCGCGCTGGCGCTGTTCGCGTACCTGCTGGAAGGCGCGGCCGGCCTGCCGTTCTTCTCCGCGGGTCGCGGCGGCGCGGCGCACCTGCTCTTCAGCCCGACGGCCTGCTACCTGCTCGCGTACCCGGCGGCCGCGACCCGCGG
>DATCVD010000229.1:0-8112 GCA_036567125.1 Pyrinomonadaceae bacterium
GCCCTCGCGCGGCTGGCGCGCGCCTCGCGCGTCCATCGAAAATCGCGCCGCTCGCCCTCGCGCTCGTGGCGGCCCTCGTCTACTTCTTCTCGAACCCGCGGCCCCAAACCTACTTCGACTACACCTTCCGCATCGCCGGCGCGCTGCTCGACGGCCGACTCGGCGTGACCGAGCAGCCGCCGTCGTGGCTCAACGAGATGGTTCCCCACGGCGGCCGCTTCTACTCGGTCTTCCCGCTGGGGGGCGTCCTCTCGATGCTGCCCGCCGCGCTGCTCAACCGGGCGGGCGTCGTCGAGACTTACCCCGCGGCCTTCGTCGCGGCCTTCGTCGCGGGCGCGATTGCGTTGCTGCTCTACCTCGTCTCGCTGCGCTACGATCTGACTGTGCGCAAGCGCCTGCTGCTCGTCCTGTTCGTGCCCTTCGGCACGTGGACGTGGTGCAACCTGTCTTTCGGCGGCTCGTGGCAGGTCGCGCTCGGCCTCGCCGTCGTCGGCCAACTCGGCGCGCTCTACTTCACGCTGGTCAGGCCGCGCCCCGCCGCCGCCGGACTCTGCTTCGCGCTCGCCTTCGGCAACCGCACCGAGGTCATCCTGCTCGCGCCCGTCTTCATGTACCTCGCCTGCCGCGACTCGATCAAAAGCTGGCGCGAGACGCCCGCGCAGTGGCCGGCGCTGCTGAAGTTCTCCGCCGCGCCCCTGCTGCTCGGCGCGGCGACGCTCGCCTACAACTATCTCCGGTTCGGCTCGCCCTTCGACTTCGGCTACGCGCGCATCCCCGGCGTGCTCGACGAGCCGTGGTACAAGGACGGACTCTTCTCGCTGAGCGCCGTCCCGCGCAACGCCCGCGCAATGCTCTACGAGGCGTGGCGCGCGTCGGAGAGTCGCCCGTACCTCGTGCCCAAAGGCTTCGGCGGCTCGATCTTTCTGGCGAGTCCGCTGCTGCTGCTGATCTTCCGCCGCGGCGCGCGCCATTTCGATTTAAAGATCGTCGCGTGGGCGTCAATCGCGCTGCTGACCTCCGTGCTCTGGCTGCACGGCAACCCCGGCGGCTGGCAGTTTTCCTACCGTTACGCGATGATACTGCTCCCGTGGCTGTTCCTGCTCCTCGCGGAGACCGGCCCAAGCAGGGCCACGGCGACGGAGACCGCGCTGGCCTCCGTGTCCGTCGCCGTCAACGCCTACGCCACCTACCTGTTCCACTGGACTGAGCACGTCAGACCTTAAAGGACGCGCGGCCGTCCCCCGGCGGACGGCCGCGCGGCAACTTTCACGGCGCGCGCCTCGCCTTCGCCCGGCGGGCCGCGCGGGAGGAGTTCGCAAGTGACGAGTTTCGGGACGCGACACCCCACCGTCTTCGAGATCAACACGTGGGTCTGGCTGTCGGAGCTGAGCCGCCGCGAGGCGCGCGGCGTTACGCTCGGCTCCGTGCCGCAGGCCGAGATCGAGCGCATCGCGGCCCACGGCTTCGACGCCGTCTGGCTGATGGGCGTCTGGGAGCGCAGCCCCGCCGCGCGCGCCGTCTCGCGCTCGCACGCCGAATGGCTCGGCGAGTACCGGCAACTCCTGCCCGACCTCGAAGAGCGGGACATCGTCGGCTCGCCCTACGCGATCCGCGGCTACCAAGTCGAGCCTTCGTTCGGCGGCGGCGAAGAGCTTCAACTCCTGCGCCGACGCCTCGGCGACGCCGGCATGAAACTCGTCCTCGACTTCGTCCCGAACCACGTCGCGCTCGATCACCCGTGGCTCACGACGCATCCCGAGCGGCTCCTGCGGGGCGGTGAGGGCGAGATCGAGCGACAGCCGCAGAACTACTTCTTCCGCCCCGCGGCGGGCGGGGCCGGCCACGTCTTCGCGCACGGCCGCGACCCCTACTTCGACGGCTGGCCCGACACCGTTCAACTCGACTACCGCCGCCGCGACACGCGCGACGCGATGACGAGCGAGCTGCTGTCGGTCGCCGCGCAGTGCGACGGCGCGCGCTGCGACATGGCGATGCTGCTCACGCACGACGTTTTCCTGCGGACGTGGGGCGGCGAGTTCGACGAGCCGGGCGTCGAGTTCTGGCCCGCGGCCGTCGCAGAAGTTAAAGCAAAGCACCCGGAATTCGTGCTGCTCGCCGAGGTCTATTGGGACATGGAGTTCGAGTTGCAGCGGCAGGGCTTCGACTACACCTACGACAAGCGGCTCTACGACCGCCTGCGCGAAGCGGACGCGCCCGCGGTCAACGGCCACCTGCGCGCCGGCCCGGACTTTCAGGAGCGGCTGGTGCGCTTCGTCGAGAACCACGACGAGCCGCGCGCGGCCGACGCCTTCCCCGCGCCGCGCTGGGTCGCCGCGTCCGTCCTGACGCTCACGCTCCCCGGCCTGCGTCTGCTCCACGAGGGGCAGCTCGAAGGCCGCCGCAAAAAACTCTCCGTCCACCTCGGCCGCCGGCCGCACGAGGAGCGGGACGCGCGCGCCGCGGCCCACTACCGCCGGCTGCTCGCCGCGCTCCGCCACGAAGTCTTTCACGCGGGGCGCTGGCGTCTGCTCGAAGCGCAGCCGGCGTGGTCGGGCGACGCGAGCTTCCGCAACTTCGTCGCCGGCGTCTGGCAGGCGGGCGACGCGCTCCGTCTCGTCGTCGCCAACCTCTCGCCCGACGGCGCGCGCTCCTACCTGCCGCTCGGCGTCGGGGCGCTCGCCGGCCGCGAGTGGTTCCTGACCGACCTGCTCGGCGAGGCGCGCTACCTGCGCGAAGGCGAATCCCTGCTCCGGCCCGGCCTCTACCTCGACGTGCCCGGCCACGGCTGTCACCTCTTCGAGATCACGCCCGGCTGACGCGGCCCGCGCCCGGCCTCGGCCGGAACGGTTATCGGGATCGGCAAACTTGTTGAAGGAGATCAGTCGCCGCGGCCTCGCGCGTCGAGCGGGCGGGCGACGAAGACGACCGACATGATCATCACGAGCGAATACGTTGACGTGCCCGCCCCCGGCGGCGGCGCGATCCGCTGCTTCGTCGCCGCGCCCAAGCCGGCCGGCGAGTACCCCGGCGTCATCCTCTACTCGGACATCTTCCAGCTGACTGACACGATGCTGCGCTCGTGCGTGCGGCTGGCGGGCTACGGCTTCGTCGTCGCCGCGCCGGAAATCTACCGCCGCATCGAGCCGCCCGGCCTTGTCATCCCCTTCGACGACGCCGGCCGCACCCGCGGCCTCGACGACGCGCAGAAAACCCCCGTCGCGCACTTCGACGAAGACTGCCGCGCCGTGCTCGACTACCTCAAACAGCACCCGTCGGTCGGCGACGGGCAGCTCGCCGCCGCGGGCTTTTGCATCGGCGGCCACCTCGCCTTCCGCGCCGCGCTGCACGCGGACGTGCGCGCCACCGCCTGCTTCTACGGGACGGGCATCCACACCGGCAAGCTGGGCGCAGACGCGGACGCCGGCTCGCTTGAGCGCGCGGGCGAGATCAGGGGCGAGCTGCTCTTGGTGTGGGGCACGCACGACCCGCACATCCCCGAAGACGGCCGGCGGAAGATCGAGTCGGCGCTGCGCGCGGCGGGCGTCAACTTCTCCCAGCGCCACTACCCGGCCGAGCACGCCTTCATGCGCGACGTCGGCCCGCGCTACGACCCGGAAGCGACCGACCTCGCCTTCGCAGACATGGTCGCCCTCTTCCGCCGCACTTTCCCGCCCGGCTAACGACTCGGCCGTCTCGACGACTCAAGCGCCGCCGCGCCCGCCCGGTCGAGCCAGTGCAGCGGCGGCGACGGCACACGTCAAACGAAACCGTTGACGCGCCGACCTTGACGAAGCTACTACCAATTAGTCGGGCAGTTGTCTGCACACCGTCCGGGCGGTATTTCGCTGATGCCGCCCCATCTACCCGGCCGCGCGCCTCAGTGAACATCATCGCCGAACTCCGCACCGAGTTGCGCTATCCCGTCGCGGTACGCCTTCTCCTCGGCCCGCTCAAGTAAAGAGGCCACCTCTTGGTGCCACCGGGTCTGGGCGAACCGCAGCGCCGTCCAGCCGTTCTTGGCGCGGGCGAGCGGATCTGCGCCGTGCGCCAGAAGCATCTTGACGACGAGGAAGTGGCCCCGCATCGAGGCGAACATCAGGGCCGTGTCCCCGCCCGCGTCGCGGGCGTTCACGTCAGACCCCTCGTCGAGCAGCCTGATCACGAGGTCTAAGTCGCCGTCGAATGAGGCGTGCATGAGGAGCGTGCGCCCCTCGACGTTCCTGTTGAGCGTGTCACCCACGTTCGATTCTTAGACCTCACGACCCGACCGGCCATTAACACACGTTTGGCGCGCGCTTATTTCTGCACGCCCCCATCGCCGCGCCCCTCGCCCGCCTTCTGGCCCCCGAAGCGTTGCTGGTTCGCCTGCCGGCATTCTTTGCACCTCTTCGGGGGAGGGAAGTCTCTCTCGCGGAAGAACTCCTGCTCGCGCCCCGTCCACGGGAAGTCTTTGCCGCAGTCGCCGCACTTGAGCAGCACGTCTTGCGGCCCGCTCATTTCTTCCCGCCCCTTTTCTGGAGGACGATGCCCAGAACAACTATCAGGAGTCCGACGGCGACGGCCACCCACAGAACATTTTCAATCATTTCTTCCCACCCTCCCGCGAGCCTCTCGGCTTCGCCTCCGCCCGCCCGCCGCGCGGGGCGATGATTCGACACCACACCCCGCGCGCCTTCGCCGGCACACAAACCCCCGGCACTGACGACGAAGGGAAGACGCGAGCATAAAGAAAGCTACCACGACGAAGGGGCGCGCGCGCAAGGCCGCCCCGCCGCCGGGCCGTGCGTTTGCTCTCCGACCTCTGATCTCATACGCCGGGAATAGACGCCTGTGGTGAGGACGGGACAGGCGGGGAATTGGCGTTCTTCAGACGTTGAAGCGGAAGTGAACTACGTCGCCCTCGCGCATGACGTAGTCTTTGCCCTCGGAGCGGAGTAGCCCCTGCTCGCGCGCGGCGGCGGTCGAGCCGGTGCGCAGCAGGTCTTCGTAGGAGACGACCTCGGCGCGGATGAAGCCGCGCTCGATGTCGGAGTGGATCGTGCCGGCGGCCTGCGGCGCGCGCGTGCCTTGCGGGATCGTCCACGCGCGCACCTCCTTCTCGCCCGCCGTCAGGAACGACATCAACCCCAACAGCCGGTAGACGCTCCCGATCATCAGATCGACGCCGGACGATTCGACGCCGAGCGACTGCAAGTAGCCGGCGCGATCCTCGGGCGGCAGCTCGACCAGCTCCGCCTCGATCTGCGCGCAGATGACGACCGACTCGGCCGACTCCCCGGCGGCGATCTCCCTGACCGCCGCGACGTGCGGGTTCTCGCCGGGCGCGGCGAGCGTCGCCTCGTCAACGTTCGCGGCGTAGATCGTCGGCTTCGCGGTGAGCAGGAAGAAGCCGCGCGCGACGGCGCGCTCGTCGTCCGTCAGTTGGACGGCGCGGGCCGGCTTGCCTTCGGAGAGCGTGGGGAGGAGTTTGTCGAGCACGGCGATCTCGGCGAGCGCGGCCTTGTCGCCGCCCTTCGCGGACTTCTGCGCGCGCTCGCGGCGTCGCTCGGCCGACGCGAGGTCTGCGAGCGCCAGCTCGATCTGGATCGTCTCCACGTCGCGGCGCGGCGCGACCGAGCCTTCGACGTGGACGACGTTCTCGTCCTCGAAGCAGCGGACGACGTGGACGACCGCGTCGGTCTCGCGGATGTTGGCGAGGAACTGGTTGCCGAGGCCCTCGCCCTTCGACGCGCCGCGCACCAGCCCCGCGATGTCGACGAACTCGACCGTCGCCGGGATGACGGTCTGCGTCTTGACGAGCCGGGCGAGCGGTTCGAGCCGCGCGTCCGGCACGGGCACGACGCCGACGTTCGGCTCGATGGTGGCGAACGGGTAGTTGGCGGCGAGCGCGGCCGACTGCGCGGTGAGCGCGTTGAAGAGCGTGGACTTGCCGACGTTCGGCAGCCCGACGATGCCTGCGCGGAGCATTCTCGGCGACCTCGGATCAGGAATTTAGTTGCCCGTTCTTTTACAACGCGCCTCCGCGCAGTGTCCAGCGAGGGGAACGGCGAACGCTGAGCGATGAACTGAGGGCGACTGGTTTTCAGTTCGCCGTTCGGCGTTCGCCGTTTACTTAGTGGTTGACTTGCGCGGCGATTTGGCATAAAAGCACTAGCGCCGTTCCCACACCAGACAATCTGAAACACCCCCGCGCACCGCCCGCGTGCCGGCGGCAAGCTGCGCCTCGCGGGCGTCAAGGCCGACTATGAAATCTCAAACCCGACTGTTTCTCGCCGCGTCCTGCGTCGCGCTGCTCGCCCTCGCCCCGGCCGCCTGCAACCGCCGGAAAGTCGAGATACAGGCGTACGACGAGATCGACCGCCGCGCGGGCGTGCCCGCGCCCGCGGAACCCGTCAAGCGCGACCTCCCCGAACTCAAAGAGGGGGGCACGCTGACCGTGCTCGCGCCCTACAACTCGACGACCTACTTCCTCTACCGCGGCGAGCCGATGGGCTACGAGTACGAGCTGCTGCAAGCCTTCGCCAAGGAGCAGGGCCTCGCGCTCAAGATGCGCGTCGTCACCGACCGCAAGAGCTTCTACTCGATGCTCAACAACGGCGACGGCGATCTCGTCGCCGGGCGGCTGGTGCCGACCGACGACGACCGCAAGCTCGTCAACTTCACGCGCGAGTTGTACCGCACGGAGCCCGCGCTCGTGCAGCAGGAGGAGGAGCCCGGGGACGCGAAGATGCAGGAGGCGGCGAAGCAGGCTTTGCGGCCCGCGCCCGAAGCGCCGCTGCCCGAGGAGGTCGAGATTCAGGCGCGCCTCATCACGCGGCCCGCGCAGCTCGCGGGCGAGACCGTCACGCTGCCCGAAAAGTCGCCCTACATGACGACGCTCATCGAACTCGCCGACGACATCTCCGGCGAGATTCACGTCATCGAGATGGGCGGGAAGATCGGCGACGAGGCGCTGGCGCAGAAGGTGGCGAGCGGCGACGTCGAGTTCACCGTGATGCACGCCAACGTCGCCGAGCTGAAGGAGGCGGAGTTTAAGAATCTGAAGGTGCGGCCCGTCGTCGGCCGCGTGCACAGCGTCTCGTGGGCCGTGCGCCGCAACGCGCCGCAGCTCGAAGCCGCGCTCAACGCTTGGATCGGGGAGAAGAAGGAGACGGCCCTCTTCAACGCGCTCTACAAAAAGTATTTCGTCGATCGCAAGAAGCACGTCGAGCGCTCGGCCAGCAAGTTCCTCACCTCCTCGACGGGGAAGCTGTGCGAGTACGACCACCTGCTCAAGCAGTACGCCGTGGAACTCGGCTGGGACTGGCGGCTGCTCGCCTCGCAGGCCTATCAGGAGTCGCGCTTCAAGCCCGACGCGCGCTCGTGGGCCGGGGCGACGGGCCTGCTCCAGCTGATGCCGCGCACGGCCAGAGAGTTCGGCGTCACCGACATCAACGACCCCGAACAGAACGTGCAGGGCGCGGTCAGGTTCCTGCAATGGCTCACGAAGCACTGGACGAAGCGCATCGACGACGAGGGCGAGCGGCTGAAATTCATCCTCGCCTCCTACAACACGGGCGCGGGCCACGTCGAGGACGCGCAGCGGCTCGCCGAGAAACACGGCCACGATCCCGACCGCTGGGAGCACGTCTCCTACTGGCTGCTGCAAAAGTCCACGCAGCAGTACTCGAACGACCCGGTCGTCAAGTTCGGTTTCTGCCGCGGCGTCGAGCCCGTCCAGTACGTCAGCTCCATCCTCGACCGCTTCGACCACTACCGCCAGTTCGTCGTCACGCGGCGCACGACCAAGCCCGCGAAGCGGCGGGCGCAGGCGACCGCCGCCGTCGCGGCGCTCGGCCGCCCGCCCGGCGCGGCGCGTGATTGATTTTTCCGGCGCGCATCCTGTAAACATAGCCGGAATGTTCTGGCTGCTGATCATTCTCGCCGCGGCGGGCGCGACGCTCGCCACCTACTTCTACGACGAGGACGCGCACTTCCTGACCCGCCTCGCCGCGGGCGCGGCGACCGGCCTCGCCGCGCTCGGACTCGTCGGCTTCCTCTTCGCCTCGCTCCTCGGCTTCGACACGGCCTCCGTCGTCCTCGCCACCGCCGTCACGGCCGCGCCGCTCGCCA
>DATCVD010000230.1:0-2594 GCA_036567125.1 Pyrinomonadaceae bacterium
CCTCGATCAGACGGCGCGCGCCGTCCATCGTCACGACCGTGCCGCCCGCGACGATCAGGTCGGCGCGCTCCGCGCGCGCCCGCTGCGCCGTGGCGGTCAAGGCGGGCGCGCAGGAGAGCGCGGCGAGGGCGCAGGTTAAAAAGGTTCTCCGGTTCAACTTCATTTCGGCCTTCCGGGCAGGTAGTAGAAGCGCACGACGAGCAGGCCGGCGAGCGCCGCCACGCTCAGCAGCAGTTCGAGGGCGGAGACGTCGGGCGTGACGATCTTGCGCGCGATGACGAAGATGATCACCTCGACGGCCGCGCTCGTGCGGTGGAAGAGCATCAGCAGTCCGAGTTCGGCCGCGATGGCGATGAGCAGGACGTTCTGGATGATCTTCTGAAGGACGTCGTACTCCTCGGCGCGCGAGAAGAGCTTGGGGAACTCCGTGACGGCCGTGTCGTAGGCGGCGACCACGGCGGCCGCGAGGATGAAGACGGAGAGCAGCGAGAGGAAGAAGTGGATGCCGTCGCCGACCCAGCGGTTGAGCGCGCGCTCGGCGCGCGTCTCCTCGCCGCCGCCGGCCTTCTCGCCCGGCGCGTCCTCGCCCCCGGCCCGCCCCCTCTTCTCCCCGTCGGTCGTCATGGCAGTCGGACAGCAGTCGGCAGAAAACTCGCGGCTTTGCGGGCGGGTCTGCGCGGCCGGTGGCGGCGCGCCGACCCGGCCGCCTACTTCCCCGTCGCCCCGCCCGTCTCTTTGAGGAAGTCGGCGTCGAACGGGTGCGGCAGGAGTTCCGACATTTGGAACGTCTGCGTCCGCCCGCGCAGGTTGGCGAGGACTACGGGGATGTCGCCGCAGAACTCCCAGATGATCTGCCGGCACGCGCCGCACGGCGGCGTCAGCCGCTCCGTGTCGGCGACGACCGCGATGCGGCGGAACTTGCGCGCGCCCTCGGAGAGCGCCTTCCAGATCGTCACGCGCTCGGCGCACATCGTCAGCTCGTAGGTCGCGCTCTCGACGTTGCAGCCCGCGAACACGCGCCCGTCGTCGGCTTCGAGCGCCGCGCCGACGCAGAAGTTAGAGAACTGCGCGAGCGCGCAGTCGCGCGCCTCGGTCGCCGCCCCGATGATGCCGCCCGGCGATTCCGCCCCCGGCGTTTCTTCGCTCACTGAATCCTCGCTCAACAAAACTTCCCCCCTCGCTCAGACTTTCTGCGACGCGGCCGACCCCTGCGCGCGCCGCTCGCGCTCCTCGGCCAGCCGCTCGCGGATTTTGCCGCTCAGCAGGTCGATGCTCACCTTGTTGTGCCCGCCTTCGGGGATGATCACGTCGGCCTGCCGCTTCGACGGCTCGACGAACTGCTGGTGCATCGGCCTGACCGTCTCGATCCACTGCTCGATCACGGAATCGACGGTGCGCCCGCGCTCGGCGATGTCGCGGCGGAGACGCCGGATGAAGCGGATGTCGTCCGGCGTCTCCACGAAGACCTTCACGTCCATCTCCGCGAGCAGCCGCGGCTCCGCGAAGATGAGGATGCCCTCGACGATGGTGATCAGCTTCGGCTCGACGCGCACGGTCTCGGGGCGGCGCACGTGGTTCTTAAAATCGTAGAGCGGGAGATCGACCGACCGGCCGCGGCGCAGGGCCGCGACGTGCGAGACGAGCAGGTCGTTGTCGATGGCGTCGGGGTGATCGAAGTTGACCTTGTGCCGGTAGTCGGGCTGCATGTCGGCGAGGTTGCGGTAGTACGAGTCCTGCTGGATGAACGCGACCTCGTGCGCGCCGACCGCCTGCAACAGCCGGTTCGCCACGGTCGTCTTCCCCGACCCGGTCCCTCCGCAGATGCCGATGATCATTCTTCGCCCGTCACTGTAGTTTAGGAACGATGGCGCGCAGCAGCGCCGAGAAGGCTTCGCGGACGCGCTCGCCCGTTTCGATCACCTCGGCGTGGTCGATGGGGCCTTCGCCGACCCCGGCGGCGAGGTTGGTGATGCACGAGATGCCGAGGACTTTCATCCCGGCGTGGCGCGCGACGACGGCCTCCGGCACGGTGCTCATCCCGACGGCGTCGGCCCCGAGCGCGCGCAGCATCCTGATCTCGGCGGGCGTTTCGTAGGTCGGGCCGGAGAGCGCGGCGTAGACGCCGCGGCGGAGTTCGCAGCCGAGCGCGTGCGCCTCGGCAACCGCGACCTCCTGATAGGCGCGGTCATAGACCTCGGTCATGTCGGGGAAGCGCGGGCCGAAGCGCCCGTCGTTGGGGCCGCGCAGCGGGTTCACGCCCATCAGGTTCAGGTGGTCGCTGATGAGCATCAGCGATCCCTGCTTGAGCGAGTTGTTCAACCCGCCCGCGGCGTTCGTGAGCACCAGCGACTTGACGCCGCACAGCGCGAGGACGCGGACGGGGAACGTCACGTCTTCGAGCGCGTAGCCCTCGTAGAAGTGGAAGCGCCCCTGCATCACGGCGACCTCGACGCCCCCGACGCGGCCGAGCACGAGGCGGCCCGAATGGCCCTCGACGGTCGGGCGCGCGAAGCCGGGCACCTCCGCGTAGGGGATCGCCTCGGCGTCTTCCAGATCGTCGGCGAACCCGCCGAGGCCGCTCCCCAGCACGAGCG
>DATCVD010000231.1:0-2870 GCA_036567125.1 Pyrinomonadaceae bacterium
CCGCGCGCGTCGCGCAGTACCGCGCGCTCGTGGCGAGCGCCGCGACGGACGTGCTGACCATGCCCGGCGTCGTGCAGATCACGCTCCCCGCGCGCAAGGAGGAGCTGCGACTCTGGACGAACCTCGATCCGCTCGAAGCCGGCGTCGGCGACTTCCCGCCCGCGCTCGAAGACACGAACCTCAACGAGCGGCTGCTGACGTGGCTGCGCGTCCGCCCGCAGGAGAAGGCGGCCGCCTCGGCGCGCGTCCTCTGGGCCGGCGTCAACACGACGACGGCCGCGCAGCGCGCGCGCATCTCGAACGAGCAACTGCCCGACGGCACGGGCGCGCCCGATCAGACGGCCTTCCTCGCGCGCACGCCCGTCATCAGCGGCTCGGCCCGCATCTCGGTCACGGAGCGCAGCGGCGCGTCGTCGGTCTGGACTGAGATCGACGACCTGATGAGCGCGGGGCCGGAAGTGCCCGCGCCCGATCCCCGCCAGCCGCCCGGCGCGAAGACCGTGTCGAACACGAACGCCCTCGTCTTCGCGCTCAACCGCGAGTCGGGCGAGGTGCGCTTCGGCGACGGCACGCGCGGGAAGCGTCCGCCGGCGGGCGCGATCATCCGCGCCGAGTACGACTACGGCGTCGGCGCGGCCGGCAACGTCGGCCCCGGCTCGATCAACGCCGCGCCGACCCTGCCCGCCGGCTTCAAGGTGACGAACCCGGTTCGCACTTGGGGCGGCTCCGAGGCCGAGTCGGTCGCCGAGGGCGAGAAGCAGATCGCGCGCTTCCTCCAGCACCGCGAGCGTCTGGTGACGACGGCCGACTTCGTCGCCGTGACGCTGCGGACGCCGGGCGTTGACGTGGCGCGCGTCGAAGTCCTGCCCGCCTACAACCCGCGCCTGAAGACGAACGAGCCGGGCGACGCGCCGGGCGCGGTGACGCTGATGCTCATCCCGCGCCACGACCCGCGCGACCCCGAAGCGCCACAGCCCGACCGCCTGTTCCTCGACGCCGTCTGCCGCCACCTCGAACCGCGCCGCCTGATCACGACCGAGCTGTTCCTGCGCGGCCCCGCCTACAAGCAGGTCTGGATTTCGGTGGGCCTCAGCGTCACGGCCGGCAAGTCCGTCGCCGAGGTGACGGAGAACGTGAAGCGGCGCTTGTTGCAGTTCCTCTCGCCGCTCCCGCCGGCGGGCGGCAGCCGCCTCGACGCGCAGACCGCCCTGCTCGCCGCGCCGCAGTCCGAGACGGCGCGGCAGGGCTGGCCGCTGCGGAAGGCCGTCACGGATCGGGAGCTTCTGGCCGAGGCGACGCGCGTCGAGGGCGTGCAGTTCGTCAACGGCGTGCTCGTCGCCGCGGGCGCGGAGCCGGCCGACGTGCAGATTCCGATGAGCGGACTTGAGCTTCCGCGCGTGGCCGGCATCTCGGTCGCCGTCGGCGACCCGGTCGCCGTCGACGAGTTGCGCGGCAGCGCGCAAGTGCCGGGCGCGGGCGGCGGCGGCGAAGACGGGAAGCTGATCGTGCCGGTGCCGCTGATACCGGAGGAGTGTTAACGAGTTGGACGCGAACGGGACACGCTACCACCTGCTGCTCGGCCCGGAAGACTGGGGCGCTTGCCTCGACCCGGCGGGCACGGAGTTGCGCGAGCTGTGGGCGCGCGACGCGCGCGCGGCGAAGAAGTCGAAGCTGCCCGCGCCGAAGTCCGAGTCGCTCGTCGCGTGGGATCGGCGGCGCGCGGAGCTGACGCTTCAGCCGCGCCTGTTCAAGTTCGCCGCCTCGACGGGCGGCGACCGGCCCGACATCTCGAACCGCAGGGGCGCGGCGCGCGACCGCTACGGCAACTGGTACTGGATCGACGAGACCTCCGAAAAGATTCGCGTCAACTCCGCCGGCACGCGCCGCACGACCGACTTCTGGCCCCCGCCCGCCGGCGCGGACTCGTGCGAGGCGGACGGGGAGGGCGACATCTTCCGCCCGCGCGAGACGAAGAGGCGCGGCACTCCCAAACTCGGAGGGCTGGCCGTCACGACCGATCACTACCTCGTCGCCGGCACGACCGAGCCGCGCGGCATCCTCATCTTCGATCTGCACGCGAACGGCGCGCCGCGCCAGATGCTCTGGCCCGCCGGCGTCCGCTTCGAGCCGTTCGACATCGCCGCGCGGCCCGAAGGCGGCGTCCTCATCCTCGACCGCGCGAACAAGTGTTACTGGGAACTCGACCGCTCCTTCGCCGTCGTCGTCCACTTGGGCAAGGGGGAGACGGAGCCTGCGCCGCCCGCCGAAGACTTCGCGCCCGTCGGAGGCGTGGCGGGGCGCGGGGAAGCGGCGTGCGCGCTGCCGCGGCGCATCACGACGAAGGCCGCCGTGCGCCTTTACCTCCACGACGTGCTCGCCATCGACGCGCTGCCCGACGGCTCCGCGCTCATCCTCGCCAACCGGCGCAACCAGAACTTCGCGCGCGTCCACCGCTTCCGCGAGGGCCGCCGCGTCGGCCGCTCCGTCTCGACGCGCTCCATGCTCGAACTCGTCGAGCCGGAGCGCCGCGCCGACTTCAACACCTACGGCTACGACTTCGCCTTCGTCGCCGGCCGCGAGTCGGCCGACGGAACGACGACGACGCCCGACCGCGTCTACGTCGTCGCGGCCGACGGCGATCAGGCTTACTCGTTCGAGATCGACTGGCGCGACCAGAAGCAGATCGTGTTGCACCCGGAGGCGACGTTCCTGCCGATGCGCCTGTTCGGCGGCAAGGCGCTCGTCGCCGCGGGCGGCGCGGCCTACTACGACTTCGAGGAGCGCTTCATCCCGCTCGTCGAGCAGCGCCGGCCGCGCCACGTCACGGAGGCGACGATCTTCACGCCGGCCGGCCCGCGCGGCGAGGGCGA
>DATCVD010000232.1:0-2551 GCA_036567125.1 Pyrinomonadaceae bacterium
GCCGCGCCCGCCGCCGCCAACAGCGCGGCGCAGCAGGCGCTCGCCGCCGAAGAGTCGGCCACGGTCAGCGACGACCGCCACGCGATCTTCGACGGCGAGAAGGTCGTGCTCATCGTCGAGGACGACGTGAACTTCGCCGGCATCCTCTTAGACCTCGCGCGCGAGAAGGGCTTCAAGGGGCTGGTGGCGACGACGGGCGAGGGGGCGCTCTCGCTCGCGCGCCGCTACAAGCCCGACGCCGTCACGCTCGACATCAAGCTGCCCGACCGCGACGGCTGGACGGTGCTCGACCGCCTCAAGCACGACCCGGCGACGAGCCACATCCCCGTCCACATCATCTCGGGCGAGGAGCAGCGCCAGCGCGCCCTCCACGTCGGCGCGGTCACGCACCTGCAAAAGCCGGTCAGCCGCGACGACCTCGCCTCGGCCTTCGACCGCATCGCGGCCTTCGCCGAGCGGCGGGTGCGGCGGCTCCTCGTGGTCGAGGACGACGACGCGCAGCGCATGTCGATCGTCGAGCTGATCGGGAACGGCGACGTGCAGACGACCGCCGTCGCGACGGGCGGGGAGGCTCTGGCCGCGCTCGCCTCCGACCGGTTCGACTGCATGGTGCTCGATCTGCGCCTGCCCGACATGTCGGGCTTCGAGCTGATCGAGCAGGTGCAGAAGGAGCTGAACCGGCCCGACCTGCCGATCATCATCTACACGGGCAAGGAGCTGTCTCCGAAGGAGGAGACGCAGTTGCGCAAGGTCTCCGACGCGATCATCGTCAAGGAGGCCAGCTCGCCCGAGCGCCTGCTCGCCGAGACCGCCCTGTTCCTGCACCGCGTCGAGGCCAACCTGCCGGAGCAGAAGCGGCGGATGCTGGAGCAGCTGCACCGCCGCGATCCGGTGCTGGCCGGCCGCAAGGTGCTGGTCGTCGACGACGACGTGCGCAACATCTTCGCGCTGACGAGCGTCTTGGAGAGCCACGAGATGCGGGTCGTCCACGCGGAGAACGGGCGCGAGGGGATCGACCTGCTCCGCGGCACCGAGGGCGTCGAGGTCGTCCTGATGGACATCATGATGCCCGGCATGGACGGCTACGAGGCGATCCGCGAGATACGGCAGGACGAGCGGTTCAAGCACCTGCCGATCATCGCGCTCACCGCCAAGGCGATGAAGGCCGACCGCGACCGCTGCATCGAGGCCGGCGCGTCGGACTACATCTCCAAGCCGCTCGACGTGGATCAGCTGCTCTCGCTGCTGCGCGTCTGGCTCTACGAGCGCGGGGAGGCGTAAACGGGTGGTGAAGGCCGCGGAGGGCAGTAGCGGCGGCGGCGCGCGGGCCGAGCCGGAGCAGCTCGAAGACATCGAGATCGCGCTGCTCCTCGAAGGTCTGTACCGCCACTACGGCTTCGACTTCCGCGAGTACGCGCCGGCCTCGCTCAAGCGGCGCGTGCTCGAACGGATGCGGGCCGAGCGGATCAAGACCGTCTCGGCCTACCAGGACTGCGTGCTGCACGACCCGGCGTGCATGGAGCGGCTCTTGGCCGGCCTCTCCGTGCACGTCACGTCGATGTTCCGCGACCCGTCGTTCTACCTGACGTTCCGGCGCAAGGTCGTGCCGCACCTGCGCACCTACCCGACCGTGCGCGTCTGGCACGCCGGCTGCGCGACGGGCGAGGAGGTCTATTCGACGGCGATCCTCTTGCAGGAGGAGGGCCTCTACAAACGCTGCGTCATCTACGCGACGGACATCAGCCGCGAGGCGCTCAAGCGCGCGCGCGCGGGCATCTTCCCGCTCGCCTCGATGCAGGAGTACACGACCAACTACGTCAAGGCCGGCGGCACGCGCGAGTTCTCGGACTACTACACGGCCGACTACGACAACGTCATCTTCGATCCCGGCTTGGCCGAGAGCGTCCACTTCGCCGAGCACAACCTCGCGACCGACGGGTCGTTCAACGAGTTCCACGTCATCTTCTGCCGCAACGTGATGATCTACTTCAACCGCGCCTTGCAGGATCGCGTGCACGAGCTGCTCTACGAGAGCCTCGCGACCTTCGGGGTGCTCGGCCTCGGCAACAAGGAGACGCTCAAGACGACGCCGCGCGAGGCCTACTTCGAGCGGCTCGACGAGCGCGACCGCCTGTACAGGAAGGTGAGGTGACGGTGCGCCCCCGCCGGATCATCCTGATCGGGACTTCCTTCGGCGGCGTCTCGGCGCTCGAACGGGTGCTGCCCGGACTGTCGCCGGAACTTCCGGCGCCCGTCGTCGTCGTGCAGCACCGCTCGCGCGAGGCGGACGACGGGCTGTGCGAGTTCCTGCGCGACCACTGCCGGCTGCCCGTCGCCGAGCCGAACGACAAGGACGAGGTCGAGCCGGGCCGGGTCTACCTCGCGCCGCGCGACTACCACCTGCTCGTCGAGGACGGCCGCTTCGCGCTCTCCGTGGACGCCCCGGTCACCTACGCGCGCCCGTCCATCGACGTGCTGTTCGAGTCGGCCGCGGACGTGTACGGCGCGGGCGCGGTCGGCGTCGTCCTGACGGGCGCGAACCGCGACGGCG
>DATCVD010000233.1:0-3349 GCA_036567125.1 Pyrinomonadaceae bacterium
GCCGACCCGCGCGGCCGTCTACCGGCGCGAGCGGCTGCCGGCGGGCGCGAGCCTGCTCAGCCCCTGCGTCGTCACGGAATACTCCTCGACGACGCTCGTGCCCGAAGGCGCGCGGGCGCGCGTGGACGGGCGCGGGAACCTGATCGTCGAACTCGTATGAAGATCGTGGCCGGCCTGATCGCGGTCGGGATGGGCGCGTGGTTCGTCGTCGGCAACCTGCGTGTGGCAGAGTTGAAGGTCGACCGGCGGCCGTGGAAGCTGCTCAGCCGGAAGGCGAGCATCAGGGTCAACCGCGTGCTTAACGTGATCCTCGGCCTGTGGCTGATGCTCGGCGGCGTGGGGTTGATCGTTACCGGGTGGAAGGAGTTCAAGTAGCGCGCGATGGGCAGGACGAAGTTCGATCCCGTGACGCTCGAAATCTACCGGGCGCTCTACACGTCGGTCGCCGAGGAGATGGGCGTGAGCCTGCGGCGCACGGCCTTCTCGCCGAACATCAAGGAGCGGCGCGACTACTCGTGCGCCGTCTTCGACTCGGCGGGCCGCGTCGTCGCGCAGGGCGATCACATGCCCGTCCACTTGGGATCGATGCCGATGGCCGTCGCCGCCGCCCTCGCCGCGACCGAGATCGGCCCCGGCGACGTGGTCGCCTTAAACGACCCCTTCGCGGGCGGCACGCACCTGCCCGACGTGACGCTCGTCGCGGGCGTCTTCGCCGCCGGGGCAGAGGGGAAGGGTGAGAGGGGAAGGGGGAGCGTCAGATCGCACCGGTCAGACTCCCGAGCGGGGGAGAACGGATCGGGCACGGCACGGGCAGGCCGTTCCCCCCTCTTCTTCGTCGCCAACCGCGCGCACCACGCGGACATCGGCGGCGGGAGCCCCGGCTCGATGGGGATGGCCGTGGACGTGTACGGCGAAGGCTTGCGCATCCCGCCGGTGAAGATCGTGCGCGCCGGATCGGCGGACGAGAGTTTGATGAGGGTGCTGCTGGCGAACGTCCGCGGGGCCGGGGAGCGGCGGGCGGACTTCGAGGCGCAGATCGGGTCTTTGAAGACGGGCGCGAGCCGGCTGCTGGAGATCGTCGAACGCTCCGGGGCGCGCGAGGCGGCCGTGTACGCGGGCCACTTGATCGAGTATTCGTCGCGGATGATGCGGGCCGTCGTCCGGGGGATTCCCGACGGGGTTTACGAGGCCGAGGATTGGCTCGACGGCGACGGCGTGAAAGCCGAAACCCTGCGCCTGCGCGCGCGTGTAACGGTGCGGGGCGCGCGGGCGCGCGTTGATTTCGCGGGGAGCGCGCCGCAAGTTCAGGGGCCGCTGAACGCGGTCGAGGCGATCACGGTCTCGGCCGTCTCGTACGTCTTCCGCTGCCTGCTCGGCGCGGACGAAGTGCCGGCGAGCGCGGGGCTGATGGAGCCGATAGAGGTCGTCGCGCCGGCGGGCACAATCGTCAACGCCCTGCCGCCCGCGGCCGTGGCGGGCGGCAACGTCGAGACCTCGCAGCGGATCGTCGACGTGCTCTTCCGCGCGCTCGCCCGCGCCGTGCCGGAAAAAATTCCGGCGGCGAGTCAGGGGACGATGAACAATCTGACCGTCGGCGGGGTAGATCAGGACGGGCGGGAGTTCGCTTACTACGAGACGGTCGCGGGCGGGATGGGCGCGCGCCCCGGCCGCGACGGCATGAGCGCCGTGCACACGCACATGACGAACAGCCTGAACACGCCGGCCGAGGCGCTGGAGTACGCCTACCCGCTGCGCGTGCGGCGTTACGCGGTCAGGCGAAATTCCGGCGGGCGTGGCGGCACGCGCGGCGGCGACGGCATCATACGAGAAATAGAAACCCTTGCCCCCGCGCGCGCGTCTCTACTCGCTGACAGGCGCGCGACGCGGCCCTACGGTCTGGCCGGGGGCGACGAGGGCCGCGCCGGCCGCGACTCGATCCTGCGGCGCGAAGGCGGAGTCGAGCGCATCGAGGCGAAAGGCTCTTGGGACTTGCGGCCCGGCGACCGCGTGCGGATCGAGACGCCGGGCGGCGGCGGGCACGGCAAAGCGAAGGCGAAGGGGAAAGGGAAAGGGGGGACGGGGGAGGGCTGAGAGACGAGCCGCCGTTTAATTCGGCGGGACTGGCCGCGGCCGCGTTCGGACTGAGTCCGGGCGCGTTCGGTCTCGATTCAAATTCCTGAAGCCGCCGCCGCCGGATCGCTTCGTCGCCGCCCTTTCCCGTTCCCCTTTTCCCTTTTCCCGCCGTCCCTTTTAGAATGTTTCAGCTTGCGGCAAACAACTGGCTTCGTTAAATCGTAACTCACTTCGGTCATGGCTTTGGAGCGCGGCACACGTCTGGGCGAACGCTACGAGATTCGCACGCTCGTCGGCAGCGGCGGGATGGGCGAGGTCTACCGCGCGTGGGACACGGAGCTGGAGCGCGTCGTCGCCCTGAAAGTTCTGCCGCCGCAGATCGCGGGCGACGGCGACCGCCTGTCGCGCTTTTTGCAGGAGGCCCGCGCCGCGTCGAAGCTCGGCG
This sequence comes from Pyrinomonadaceae bacterium, assembly GCA_036567125.1. GTDB lineage: Bacteria > Acidobacteriota > Blastocatellia > Pyrinomonadales > Pyrinomonadaceae > JAIVGV01. Next base: position 2,519 of record DATCVD010000233.1, read on the forward strand.
GCGCGCACGCCGCGCACATCTACGAGATCAAGGAGTCGGAGGGCGCGCACTTCATCGCGATGGAGTACGTCGAGGGCCAGTCGCTCGACAAGTACATCGCCGGCAAGCCGCTCGACATACCCGAGATCGCGCGCATCGCGATCCAGATCGCCGAGGCGCTCGAAGAAGCCCACTCGAAGGGCATCACGCACCGCGACATCAAGCCGGCGAACATCATCATCACGCCGCGCGGCGCGGTGAAGGTCTTGGACTTCGGCCTCGCCAAGATCAACCGCCCGGAGGAAGGTTTCGCCGAGGGCGAGCGGACGGCCGCGCACGTCAAGACCGACCCCGGCATGGTGATGGGCACGGTCTCCTACATGTCGCCGGAGCAGGCGCTGGCCGAGCGCGACATCGACCACCGCACCGACATCTTCAGCTTGGGCGTCGTGCTCTACGAGATGGCGACGGGCCGCGTGCCCTTCGCCGGCGAGACCACGGGCCGCACGATCGACAACATCATCCACGTCCAGCCCGAGGCGATGGCGCGCTTCAACTACGACGTGCCCGTCGAGCTGGACGTGATCGTCCGCAAGTGCCTGCGGAAGAACCGCGACGAGCGCTACCAGAACGTCCGCGATCTCCTGAACGATCTGCGCAGCCTCAAGGCCGACCTCGACTTCATCGAGCGCGAGCGCTCGGTCTCGCCCGACCTGCGGCGCAGCGGCATGAGCGCCACGGGGCTGCGCGGCCACTCGTCCGACCAGCACACCACCCAGCACACGACGGCGAGCGGCGGCGGCGGCGCGTCGGAGCACCCGACCGTGCTGTTCACGCGCGATCAGGCGTCGG
>DATCVD010000234.1:0-4343 GCA_036567125.1 Pyrinomonadaceae bacterium
GCCGCCGTGACGCCGCGGCGGCCGTTCATTCCCGGCGCATTGCGGCGGCTTCGCGCCCGCCCCGAATCCTAAGGCCGGGCCGCGCGCGACGCGGCCGTTAAGCCGCCATTAAATTGACAGGCTTTCCGTTTCTGCGGTATACCCTTCCGCGTCAGGGCGGGCCGAAAAAACCCTCCCGCGCGCGCAAAAAGTTCTACCAAAATTTTAGTCGGGCCGGGCCGGAAGTCCATCCATCAACCGGGGCGGGAGAAGTGTCTAACCCACTTCCGTCGCCTCGACCGGGTGAGCGTGTACGCCGGCCGCGCCTCTCCAACCGTAGGTTTAGCCGCTTCTCCAACCAGAGGTTTAGTGATGACCCAGCCCGCTCCCCGCCCGCGACTCGTCGGTCGCTTCCTCGCCGCCGCCTTCTGTCTCTTAGCCTCGGCGCTGCCGCTCGCGGCCCAGTCCAATCAGGGCGCGGTCACCGGCACGGTCACAGACCCGCAGGGCGCGGTCGTCCGCGACGCGCGCGTCGTGGTGACGAACCGCGCCACCGGCCAAGTGCGAGAGGCGACGACGAGCGACGACGGCGTCTACTCGATCTCCAGCGTCGATCCGGGAACCTACCGCATCGAGGTGACGGCGGCGGGCTTCAAGACCGTCGTCAACGAGACGCTCGAAGTGCAGACCTCGTCGCGCGTGCCCTTCGACGTGCGGTTGGAGATCGGGGCGACGCCCGGCGAGGTCGTGACGGTGACGGGCGAGAACCAGCCGCTCGCCGAGTCGGAGTCGAGCGTGCGCGGCGACGTGATCACGGGGCGCGAGGTCGTCGACCTGCCGATCCCGCAGCGCAACTTCACGCTGCTCGCCACGCTCTCGCCCGGCGTGACCCGCCCGTCGGTCGGCGTGCTCGGCGGCGGCGGCAGCTTCGAGGCCGGCAACAGCCCCGGCGGGACTTCGACCGAGTCCACGCGCTTCCGCGAGTCGGGCGGCTCGGTGCTTGTAGTCAACGGCGCGCGCCCGACGAACAACAACTTCACGCTCGACGGCGTGGACAACAACGAGGGCCAGTTCAGCCAGATCGCCATCTTCGCGCCGCCCGACGTGATCGCCGAGTTCAAGATCGAGACGAGCGTCGCGCCGGCCGAGAGCGGCCGCGCCGGCGGCGGCATCATCTCGACGACCACCCGCTCGGGCGGCAACGCCCTGCACGGCTCGGCCTACGAGTTCTATCAGGGCCGCTTCGCCTCGGCGCTCGGCCGCAGCGAGAACCCGGCCGCGCTGCCCAACCGCAACACGCACCAGTTCGGCTTCACGGCCGGCGGCCCCGTCTTCCTGCCGCGCTTCGGCGAGGGCACGCCCCCGCTCTACGACGGCCGCAACCGCACCTTCTGGTTCGCCTACTACGAGGGGCAGCGCAACTCGACGCCCTCGACGACCGGCGACTTCCCGTTCGTCACCGTCCCGACCGCCCGGATGCGGGTCGGCGACTTCGGCGAGCTGTTGCAGCCGGGCACGGCCCGCACCTACAACACGATCAACGGCCCCGTGACGGCCCCGCGCGGCACGGTCTTCTGCCCGTCGGGCGCGCCCGCGCCGGCCAACGACATCCGCAACTGCGGCGTCGCGCTCTCGCCGGCCGCGCTCAACACGCTCGCCGCCTACCCGCTCCCGAGCGAGGCCGGCCTCATCGAGAACAACTACCGCCGCAACCGCAAGGAGCGCTACAACCGCGACGGCTGGGGCCTGCGCTTCGATCACAACTTCGGCAACAGCAACTCGCTCTTCTTCGCCTACTCGGAGGACACGAGCAACCGCGTGCGCGACAACAACTTCCCGGCCGGCACCTCTCCGACGGGCAACGACCTGCCGTCGGGCTTCGGCGCGGGCGCGGAGTTCGGCGACTCGCGCGGCGTCCGCATCGGCGACACGCACACCTTCTCGCCGACCGTGATTAACGACCTGCGCGTCGGCGCGACGCGCGTCGAGATCGGCATCAACAACCCCGGCATCGGCGGCGCGCTCGGCCTCGACCCGGACGTCTCGGCCAACCTCGGCCACCGCAACGTCAACATCTGCGGCGCGTGCGAGGGCGTCGTGCTGCTCGGCATCGAGGAGCTGTTGAACGGCAACCGCGACGGCGGGCAGCTTGAGTTCATCGGCGACGGCGGCCCGTTCTACTTCCTCTCGAACAACTTCAGCTTCGCCGACACCCTGACGGTCGTCAAAGGCAACAACACCTTCAAGTTCGGCGGCGACTACCGCGTCCGCCAGAACTCGAACTTCGACGGCGGCCGCAACGGCGGCATCAAGGGCCAGCCGCAGTACGGCACGGGCGTCGGCGGCTTCCTCGCCGGCAACTACGCGGGCATCCCCATCGGCCCGCGCGACGCCGGCTCCGGCGTCGCCAACTTCCTGTTCGGCAACGCGCCGGCCTTCTACAGCCGCGGCACGCCGGGCGGCCCCTACTTCCAGTCGAACCGCGAGCTCTCCTTCTTCGCGCAGGACGACTGGAAGGTCTCGCAGAACCTGACGCTCAACCTCGGCCTGCGCTGGGACATGTTCACGCAGCCGACCGAGCGGTTCGACCGCCAGACCAACTTCGACCCGGCCACCAACGCGCTGACGCGCGCGGGCGACGGCGCGACCGGCGGCCGCGACCTCGTCGACAGCGACCTCAACAACTTCGGCCCGCGCATGGGCTTCGCGTGGAGCGGCCTGCGCGACGACAAGACGGTCGTCCTGCGCGGCGGCTACGGCATCCTCTACGCCGTGGACATCCCCGGCATCCCCGGCATCCTCTCGACCAACCCGCCGGGCGGCGCGAACTACTCCTGCACCTTGCAGAACTACGGCACGGCCAACTGCCCGCAGCTCCCGGCCCGCTTCAACCTCGACACGGGCACGCCGTTCCCCGTCGAGGTGATCGGCATCCAGCCGGGCCAGTCGTTCACGCCCCCGGCCGGCGTCACGCTCGTCTCCTTAGAGCGCGACATCTCGAACGAGCTGTTCCACCAGTTCAACTTCACGGGCCAGTGGGAGTTCCGGCGCGGCTGGCTGGCCGAGGCCGGCTACGTCGGCAGCCGCGGCCGCAACCTCCTGATCATCCGCAACATCGGGCAGCAGGGCGCGGGCGGCTTCCCCGGCTCGCGCGAGGTCGCGGGCCGCGACATCGTCCAGCGCATCGAGTATTCGGGCGACTCAAGCTACGACTCGTTGCAGACCAAGCTCGAACGGCGCTTCTCCGACGGGCTGTCGATCATCTCGTCCTACGTCTTCTCGCGGGCCGAGGACAACTCGCCGGGCGCGTTCTGCCTCGGCGGCACGGGGCCGCGCACCTGCGGCTTCTCGAACCCCTTGCAGCCCGAACTCGACCGCGCGCGCTCGGACTTCGACACGCCGCACCGTTTCAACTTCGCCAGCGTCTGGGACTTGCCCTTCGGCAACGGCCGCCGCTTCCTGAACGACCTCCCCGGCGCGCTCAACTTCTTCGTCGGCGGCTGGCAGTTCAACAACAACATCACGATCCAGAGCGGCCCGCCCTTCACGGTCACGGCCAACGGCGTCCGCGCCGACTTCGCCGCGGGCGCGGGCGCGTGCCCGGCGGGCGGGACGGCCAAACAACTCGGCGGCCAGTTCTTCTGCCCGGCCCGCCAGCGCGTCTTCCCCGGCGACCCGGATCTGAACGGCGACGGCACGCTCGCCAGCGTGCCGCGCTTCGGCACCGTCCCGCGCAACGCCTTCCGCGGCGACCGGCAGGAGTACTGGGACACGTCGCTGTTTAAGAACATCCGCGTCCCGCAGCTCGGCGAGCAGTTCAACGTGCAGTTGCGCATCCAAGCCTACAACGTGCTCAACCACGTCAACGGCTTCCGCCCGCGCAACGATCTCAACGACTCGCTCTTCGGCATCGACACGAACGAGCAGCGCCGCCGCCAGCTGGAGTTCGGCTTCCGCCTCCAGTTCTAGCGCGCCGCGCGCCGTCAAACCTATCCGCCCGCCGAGGCGGCGTGCGTTCGACACCGCGAACGCACGCCGCCTCGCCCATTCGGAGTTAGCGCCCGCGCGTTCGCATCCGTCGCGTCGCGCTGATGAACTCGCTGCGCCGCGCTCGAACACGTCGCGCCGTCCTCGAAGCCGGCGGGCGCGCTTGAACTCGCTGCGCCGCGCGGGTAACTTCTGAAGTCTCCCCGACGGCCCACGACTTTTGCTTCAATCACGCGCGGCGCGACCGCGAGGACTCGGAAACTTTCGGATGAGTGGACGCACGCAGACGCAGCGACCCCGGCGCGCGCTCCTTCGCTCTCTCTCCGCCGCGCTCTCCGCCGCGCTCTCCGCGCCGCTCGCGCACGCACTCCTCGCGC
>DATCVD010000235.1:0-25210 GCA_036567125.1 Pyrinomonadaceae bacterium
AGTAGGACGCCGCTAGGCCGGTGGCGTGCTCGTAGAAGGTGACGGCGGCCGCCACGTCATCCGTGTAGATCACCGCCGTCGCGAACTGGAGTTCGGTCGTCACGTCTTCCTCCATTGCACGAGTGGGAGCCGCCGAACGCCGCGCATCACGCGCCCGCCCACAACCCAGCAGAAGATGAAAGCCGTCGTGTCGCGGGTCGCGTGCATGCGCTTGTTAGGCCCCGCCGTGGCGGCGCACAACTTCCTTCCAGTCATCACAGAAGTTCCTTAGTTTCGGGTCGTCCGTGTCGATTACGCCGATCTGAAAGTCGCTGCTGAGCTTATAGGATTGGAGCGCCCGGACTACTTCTGCGGACATGGCGACCGACGCGAAGGCACGAAGAAAGTCCTCTGCTGCCGCAGCATGATCGGCCGCACGCGTCCATCGATCCTGCATCCACCGCTCAAGGTCGCTGACCCGCGCCCACCCAGAGCCCGGCGCTAGGAAGTTGTAGAGACGCCACTCGCCTACCCCCCGCCAGATTGCTTCACCATGGACTAGGCCGCCCTCCTCCAGCGTCAGGAAGCTCGGTTCTATATAGCCATGCCAAGGATGGCACCCGAGGTCGAAGGCCCGCATAGTATGTGGTGAAAGTCGCGGCCTCCAATCCTCAAGCTCTGCGGCGAGTGCTTCTCGAAGAAGACGTTCAAAATCCTGAATGGTCATTGTCCTTCCGGGTAACGCGCAGTTAAGTGGCCTCAAAAATGGTGGAGGAGCCTAACGCACGGCATCAGCGGCGCGCACAGAACGTGAAGGATAAAAGGCTTGCTGGATGCGCGTCCGCTGCATGCCGATGTTATGCCGCACCGTCAGCTCAACGATCACCACTTCTTATTGTGGGCGTTGACTATCCTCGCTTCTCATCAAGGCCTGCCATGGCTTCGTTCCAGCACCTTCAATGTCCTGATCGTAGCGTATCCCACCGAGCGCCACGAACAGCTCTATTGGAATATCAAATACGTAGTCAATGTCTTCTACCTGATCTTGTTCCCCGAATGAATTTTCCCTAATCGATTCTAATTGGTCGGGCAGATTCCCTGCCGTTTCCAAATGCCTGACGCCTTGTTGCGCATCGTGAAACACGAACCACTGCTCAACGCCATTTACCCATGAACTGACCAAACTGTTCATGACCGTTTCGTTAACGTAGCAAGCAATTAGCGAGGCATCTCGCGATAGTTTGGCGAGGACAGCATCATCCGGGAGTATTTCATCGTTTATGTAAAGTAAATAGGCGCCGCTCGGTAAGACTGCGCCATTCACAGGCGATTCAGGTGTTTCCTCATAATGATCGGTGGGGACGACGGAGTAATCGCGGTAGATTGCCTCGGTAGCTTTGCCCGTTACAGCAACTAGGAGGACTCGGAACCCCATAAGATTCAACCTTGCGGCATAACGCTGGGGATAACCGGCGAGCAATTAAGATTGAGGATGAGAAGCTTGCTAGATGCGAGTCCGGTTCATCCCCTTGTTAGGTTGCGCCGTACCCGAGATACGCCCCTTATTCGTTACCGCTCTCCTCGGCAACAAAGTTATCCAGCGATTTTGCAACCCTTAGGAAAAACTCTTTCTGTTCTCCAGAGAATGAATGACCGATCTCTTGAATCTCCACATCAAGAGCCCTTTCACGGAGGTTATCTAGGGCTGCCAGCATAAGATGGACAACGCCATTGAAATCATAAGGTACGGGATCGCCGTTCGGGTTCACGACATACCTGTTATAGCGCCAGACCTTGTCGTAAGGCAGCCACTCGTAGTCTGTCCCCTCATCCATGCCTGACACCTCCTTCCACGGCAGCCGACGGGCGCCGCCCTCCATGAGCGAAAGCAACCTAACGCCCGAATTAACCGGGCGCGCACACAACATCATAAGCAGCAAGTCTCGCGCATGAAAGCCACGCTATTCGCGCTCCGGTTGAATGAGTTGTTCGGCGGCGCACGGGAAACTACGTTGCCACGACCAGCGATAGCTTTGACCTGACAAATGCTCCAATTGCGCCGGCGAGCGTAAAGATAAGTGCCCCGCATATTATCCCGTATCCCACATCAGGTTGATACGCCGCAAGGGCCTTGAGTGGGGCGTTTGCCCAGACGGGGACGGCTATCAGCATGACACAGCTCATCGTAGCCCCGAGAACTAGGTGGGCTATGGCTTTTGTTCTCATCCTTACTAACAAAGGGCATCCGAGTTTGCTCCATTTCCACGACTGGCGGATGAGTTGGGCCAGCCCCAACAAAAGGGTGAGCAGCAAGAGGAGCCGCTGTAGAAGCTCATAAGGGAAATAAGCTCCTGTCCGCTGGCCGTGAAGTCGCCTGATGATGCCATCCATCAGGTCATGGTGGAGCGTAAAACTATTGACGTTGGCAAGAATAAGGATGCCGTATCCCTTTTCCGGTAAGGTATTCATGTTGGAGCTAAAGCCTTCGGTGAGTCCGGTATGCCAGACTGATCTGAGCCCGTTCCACTCTCCGGCGACCCACCCCATCCCGTACCGTGAGCCGATGCCGCCCGGCGGTTGATGCATCAGCGCAAGGCTCGGCGGCGTGATGACCGGGCGACCTTCGTACGTTCCCCCCTGCAAATGCGCGATGAGGTAATGACACATATCTTCGGCACTGGAGGCGACGTAGCCCGCTGCCACGCTCACGCTATCGTAACGGGGGGTGGAGACTGAAACGGGCAGGCCGAAAATGTACTGATGACCTCCCGTGAGGCCGTGCCCCATCGCATCGTCATAGGTTAAATAGGTAGAGCGCATCTGCAAAGGATTCAGGATGTGCTCGCGCACGTAGGCGGCATAGGTCTGCCCGGTGACGGCTTCGATGAGCATGCCCAGAATCCTGTAGTTGAGATTGCAATACTCATAAACCTGTCCGACCGGGTGCGCCAACTCAGTTCGGGCCAGCGAGTCGGCATCCGGCGGGAAGAATCCGGCGGATGTCGGAAGGCCGCTCGTCTGGTTCAGCAGATGCCGGACGGTGATGGTTCTGGATGCCTCAAGGTCTTTCAGCCGAAACCACGAGAGGTATTGATAGACGGGCGTATCCAGGTTCAGGGCCGACGCCTCGACGAGTTGCATCACGGCAAGGGCGGTGAAGGATTTGCTCAGGGAACCGATGAGGAAAGGAGTTTGCGGGGTAATCCTCTGGCCGGACGTTGTTCCGAAACCTTTCAAATATACAATCCTGTCACCTCGGATGATACCGACGGCAAGGCCGGGAACTTGCGAAACTTTCATCTGGGACGCGATAAATGTTGTGAGTTCCGCTTCGTCGAAGCCTGCTTCCTGAGCATGAGAATATGTATGCGCCGCGAGGAACACGGTGAGTAAAGCGAGCGCTTCGCGAGTGAAAGACATGGTATGTGACCGCACTTTATTCCTCAACACCGTCGATTTATACGTTAGCCGCCGAACGCATATTCTGCCGCACCCTGCGGCATAACTCCGTAATAGAGAGTGAAAAGCCGAACCCTGCGGTATAACTCCGCAATGGGGCGGCAAATGCCGAACCCCGCGGCCTAACGCGCGCCATTATCCGGCTGCGCTTTCATTACCACAAGACTTAAAGTGAGCAGCCCCGACGAGGGGGAGCGTCCCGCGGACGGGTAATGAAATCGGCACAGGCCGCGCACCCGCGGGATAGGCGCCCTCCGGTACCCCCGCCTGCTTTTTTGAGTCGGATGAAGTCGGGCGAAAGAGGGCGGAGTGGTCTCGACTTGAGCCGCGCCCTCACGTAAAACCCCCTCCCGCGAGGCCAGGTCAGCCACCGCTTATCCTTCATCCTCATACCCTAAGAAGTTGACGACGTTCTGGTCGAGACTCTCCCTGCCGTAGTCGTAGCGCATGATAGTCTTCAGGTCTTTGTGCTTCGACCATCCGCAACCGCCTGTAAGGATATATGGGTACACGAACGTCTCCTTCGTGAACCCGGTAGTTCGTCATCGTTGACCTCATGGTCGGACAGGAGCAGTGGTCGATGGGAGTATCAACAGATACGGGGTGGCCCGGAGCCGCCCCGTTCATTACTCCTAATTACGAAAAAGGCTCTTGATGCCCCACCGCAACGGCGGGGATGTTTTACTGATGCCACGCGCGGAAGTTCTCAGGGGAAAGCGTTGACACCGGGCGCAGGTTGGCATAAAAGCGCCTCTGTATTCCGTATCCTTTTGCAGGGGAGACCTATTACTCAATAATGAGGGCGCGCAACCGCGCGGCACTCTCTACCTGCTCGTTATCGTGCCGATGTGGAGCGCTTCGCCCCCTGAGTCGGTCCGCGCCTTCTTCTTAGTTACGAGATACAACGAGACGATCTGGAACTTCTTCGGCCCTCCCTTCATGGCCGCGCGCCTCGCGCCGCTCTATCGGTTGCGCTACTCGCGGGCTGGCACCTAACGCGGCCCCCTTATCGCCCCGACTCGGTGGCCTCCGCGTCTGCCGCCTGCGGTCGCGCCGTAATCCACTGATAGAGCCGGCGAAGTGAGCTCGCCTGCGGAGGGAGGGCGGAGTTGACCGCCGCGCACGAGGAGAAGAAGGAATGAGCAGGCTGGAAGTCAAAACAAGCAAGTTGCAACTTGTCCTGGCCGTCCTACTCGGCGTCTTCTTTGTCCCGCTCGGCCTGTTGAGTTTAGCCGGCGGGTTGTTAAGAGGTTTTAGGATCGTGCCCGTAATGCTGGGCCTGGCGATGCTGGTCATGTTCGCCGCCGTCATGTGGCTGGTGCGCAGGGGCCACGCCAGATCGGTCAGGTACTTTTCGGACGAAGGCCTGGTGCGCAACGACGGGCGCAGCTTCGCGTGGGCCGACCTGAGCCGCGTGGTCAATCAGATCAGAATCACTTCGCTGGCGCACGGCACGAAGGCCGTCTGGCGGACAGAGATCCAGTTCAGGAACGGCGAGTCGGCGTGGCTGATCCCGACGAAGGTCGGCAACTACCCTGAGGTAAGTGAGTTCGTCCGCAGGCTGCCTTGCGAGCACGCGGAGGTCAGAGTCGGGGCGGCGACGTAGGAGCGGCACGTCATGCGGAGTGTGCCTCCCCTACGGAGACGGCCCGACAAGTCGATCCCCGGGAGCCGCGCAGCACCCGTCTGTGCGTGAGGACGCCTAAGGCCGAGCGAAGCCCGTCAAGGTGAGCCGTCTCGAAAGGGAGATGATTCGGATGAATTCGGGCGGGTACTACAACGGGCCGGTAGCCGAATGGGCGAGGCGGAACATCAGGGGGCGCGTCGAGGTGACGCCGCGCTTCAGCTCGCGGCCGGGCAGAATCTTCACCTACGCGCTCGTGTTCTGCGCGCCGGGGGCCTTCATCGCCCTCGGCCTAATCCTGTTCGCGCTGGGCGCGGGGGCCAGGGATGGCGCCGGCGCGTTGTTGTTTTACGGGTTCCTCATGCTGATACCGTGCGGCATCATCGCCCTGGTCGGCGTGTACGTGCGTCGGGGCTTCGCCAAATCTTTGGACGCGGAGGGTATTAGCGGGGCGTTCGGCCAGAGGTTCCCGTGGGGGAAGCTCTACTACGTTGACCACGTCACGAAACACCTCAGGGCGTCAGGGGGCAGCCGCCGGATCAAGGACAACCAGCTCGAGCTGGTCTTCGAGGGCGGCAAGCTCGTCATCCCGCCCTTGATCCACGGCCGCGCAGAAATCTGGGCTTTGGTCAACAGCATGCCGGCGGAGGTCAGGGACGACGGCGTCCCGAGGCGGGCCGTGCGCCCGCGGCCGCCGGATCCTGAGTATCGTTGAGCACCCATCCGCATCGTGGCGCTTCCAGACCTGACAGAGAGGCCTGAGTCTATGACCGAACAACTAATCAAATGGCTTTCATCCTCATCTTTCACGATTTAGTAGAATGCTTTTCGCTCGCAGCGGGATGATTCGGACGTCGGGCGCCTTCCGACAGTAGGGTACTCTGAGGAAATCATGAAAAGAATTCTCATAGGAATAATCACTCTCACCTGTTCATTGAGTGCGGTGTCTCACGGTCAGGAGAACAGGGTGAGCCCTCCCCCTTGCGGTGAGTATGGGACGCAGGCTGAGGCTAATGCCTGCGCGCGCCGTGAGTACCAGCGGGGGGCTGCCGAGATGGTCGCAGCATACGATCGGTTGATGACCGAGTTAGCTAGTTACGGAGGCAAGCATCAGCAGAGGCTGAGGCGAGCGCAAGCATCGTGGTTGCAGTACCGCGACGCGAATTGTGAGAGCGAGGCTTCAATTTACGAAGGGGGTAGCATCCGCCCGGCGGTTTATTATTCGTGTTTGGCCTCAGTCACGCGAGAAAGGGCCAGGAGGTTGGAAGAGTTTCTAGTCGTGACCAGACAGTAAGGTGTGGGCGACTTACGCTGATTACGCTGAGGTAGATGGCGGCAGTCGCGACGCACAATAACTCATTCGAGTCGCGTTATCTATGGCACTACCTCCACGCGTACATTTACCCAGACTCGCTGCCAGTATATTAATGGTTGGAGTTGGCATCACCGGCCTTGTAATGACACTGATGGATCGAGGAGCGGACTTCGCCGCGGTCGTGCTGGGGCAGCCCTTCCCGGATTGGTTCGGCGCGCATCCTCGGCAGCCGTGGCAGATTTGCCAGTCGGTATTAGTAATCGCGGGCGGGTTGGGCGGGACGACAGGAGTGTTCACCCTGACGGCCGTCGGGATTCTCGCCGGGCTGGTCTTCACTACACCCGTCGGCCTCCTAACGGCGCTTCCGTCCGTCTTGTTGCTCCTCGCGGCGCTTCTACGCCTTAGAGCCTTCTATGAGTTTATGCCGCGCTGGCGAGGGCCCGGCCCCCGGCCGCCGGGTCCCGAATATCGCTGAGCAGCCAACGGCCTGTAGAGGTTCAGATTTGAGGCTCACGGCGCTAGGACACCGGGACGGAGAAATAAATGGGCGGGCCCGCTTTCAAACAGGTCTCGAAGAATTTGTTCAAGGAGATGTATTTCCGGCTAGGGGGAGGTGCGGCGTCGGGCCGGACGGCCGACCACTGGTGGGATGTCATTGAGCCCTATACCGGGTTGGGATGGAGGTTCATGGTCGAGGAGCCCAGAAGTGCCGAGCATAACAGGATGTTCATCGTCACGGATCACAAGGCAATGGAGCACCGGCTGTTCTTCATGACCGAGCAGGACGAAGACCATTTCATGGAGTGGCCCGGTCACGAGTGACGGCACATCATGTCGGCTCACACGATTTCAGCCGAAGCCGCACTTAACAACGGGACGCACCCGACCGCCGACACGACAGCTCTCAAGTTCCTTTGCCAAGCTGGGCGGCGGGTGATGCCGGGCGTTAGGCGCTCCGTGTTTTAGGCTAAGCCGGGGAGGCATTCCCGAAAGGTTAAACATAGCTTGAGTGATTCAAGGTCTGACCGGCCTCCGGGTGCCATCCTCTATAGCGAGAAATTGCTCGGCCTGCGGGGCGAATGTTCCGCCTGTGGGGGATGGGAGCGTAGTACCGGGTGGCTTCTCTCCCAGGAGGGGGACAGCTCCCGCTGGTACGTTGACTTGAAATGCACGGGCTGCCTCAGCCGCGGGGGCACTTGGAAGCGCGAGTGGCTGCCTCTGATCGAAGAAATCCTTAAGGTCGAGTGGGGGCGCATGATGGCGGCCCCGTCAAAACCTTGTACCGAGTGCGGGGGCGGCGGTAAATGTGATGCGTGTGGCGGGACCGGGGTTGAGGTGCTGGCTGGGCTCCCGGTCGACTGCGAGAGGTGCGGCGGGGCGGGGGCGTGTTTTGCTTGCGGCGGGTCGGGTAAAGTCGAATGAGATTTGAAGAGAGGGTGAGACGTAGCGGGCGGGCGGAGAAGTAGTAGAGGGCCTGAAGAACTGAGGAACGGCCCGCGCCTAACAACGGCACGCACCCGACCGCGATTCAGCAAGAGTGTCATCGCTAGACGTATTCACGTAGCAGTCTCGCCGCGGCGGGTGATGCCGAGGGTTAGGCTGCCGGACGTGGTAGAAAGTGGCGGCAACCGCCCCAAGGGAAGTAACACGATGCTCTGGATTTTGGCGTTACCCGTGGTAGCCGTGATTGCCATGCTCGCCTACGTGCTCGGATACGTTAACGGGAAGAAAGTGGGTATCAGGAGAGCGCGGAGGGAGTACGAGTCGTGGCGGGAGATGAGGTACTGCGGCACGGCCCTATTGCACATGGAAGAAGTCGCCAACGAGAGTCGGCAGCGTGAAGAAAAGTTGACGATGCATAAGCTGCGGGTGGTGCCTGGCGTTAAATTGCCCCCGCCGGATTAAGGGGCGGGTATGGATAGACAATTTAACGAGTTTGCCCGGAGTCTTAATCCTGGGAAGGATAGACGGTTCAAATCCTCGACATTGATTAAATCATTATCGGCACGGGCGGGCCGCCGTCCGCCCACACGTGCTTTCATTGCAGAGGCGTAAAAGATTTCGTCGCTTTCATCTTTGGCGGCGAGGAGCACCGTACCTGGCTGGCCGCAAACGACTTTCATGCCGCGTCATTAGCGGCGTCTAAGCTCCGTTCGGGACGGACGAGCGGGCCTCGCTCCCCGACCGTCACCCACGCCTGGAGCCAAAAACTCCTGTCAAACAGGGCGCGCATGTCACCCGCCGGCAGGTCGCCGTCGATGGTCAGCGCGGCGGCTTCGGAGCCCGCGCGAAAAATATGAAGGGGATCGGTATCTTTGAGCAGCGAGGCATACGGGTCTCCCCTTTTCTGATAGAAGTTGCGATCCGGGATGAATAGCCCCAGGTTGAGTTTCGGCCAGAGGGCGGCGAACTGCTCTTTGACCTCGGCATAGGATAGACTGCCGACGATCACCAGCTTCTTTTCAGATAGGGGGCCGATGACCCTCACCTCTGATAATTCGGCATGATCACCCCCCGTCCCCTCGGGAGCTAAAATCTCGTCCGCCTCAACCCAAATAAGCTCCCGCGCCTGGGCCTCAGTCGGGCGGTTCTCTTGCGTCACTATTACGCTCACCTCAGTGGACAGCTTAATGTCGGCACAGAGCAGCCTGGCAGCGACCCTAAATCGCTTCGTCATTTCGGCCTCCGAGTGAACAGCCTTAAGTTTTTATTCGCCCGCCCTTCACGTGACCGTGCGTCTCGGTGTCGCACCTGACGCCTATCAGACTGCGGCTAGCGGTCTAATCACACCACGGCCGACTTTTACCGCCACTCACCACAAACTTCAACACATATTTGAGGCGCAGGCTATTCCACAAAAGGGTTCTTATGTCCCTGACGGACTCGGCGGTGGGCACTGGCGCCCGCCCCCTTTTTTCGTCAGGCAATGAAGCTTACAGAGCCTATGGGGGCGGTGCCCGCGATCACCCGGCCGCGCGAGTCGAGAACAGAACAAGGAGGTGTGCCGTGCATGAAGTCGAGCTTTATGAGCAGAATCAGGGCGGGCCTGACGAGAACATCGCGCTCAGCCCGGAAGAGAAGACCGGAGGCGTGCCGGTGTCGCCGACGCCGGGCGTCGAGCGCGCCGGCGATAACGAAGTGAAGCACGAAATCAACCCGAACACGGAGTGACGCGAGCCGCCTGTCGGTTTGCGATTTTAACTCGAGGGCCGCTCAAGGAAGTTGTCACCCTGGGCGGCCCACGTATCCATCATGGCGACCCCTTCCGCCCGCCGGTTGCTGGGGTGAAGACAGTGATCGGCTTATACGTGCTACTTGCGGGGTAGGCCGAGGATGTAAGTCCGCACCGCGCTCAGGTCGACCGGGGTCGTCACGTCGGCCTGGTAGCTGCTGATGGAGGTCGCGCCGGACGGCTCGGGGCCGCGGAAGGTTTTCCGGTGGATGACGGCGGGGATCGAGCGGTCGATAACGGTCAGCTCGCAGACCTCCCTGTAGGCGCTGACGCCGCCGTTCGCGTTCACCACCTTGTAGGAGCCCGCCCCCTCCTTCGAGTAGTTCAGCACGACGACCGTCCCGACCTGCTCGGGCGTTTGCGCCAGCAGCTCTTTGGCCCCGTCCGACCCCCAGTAGACGGGGTCTTCCATCATCAGGACGGGCGGGTCTTGCTTCCTCGTGACGACGAGCGCACGGCCCCTGATGTAAGGCTCGTCGGTGAGCTGCTCGCGCGGCGGTGGCTGGGAGAATTCTTCGAGGCGCGCTTGCAGCCGGTCGCGATTCTCTTGCGCCGGGTCGCCGCAGCCGCAGCAGAAGAGTGCGAGCAAGGCGGCCTCGAGGCCGCGCCGCGTGAGACGGAAAGTCGAGACCTGAGCGTTCATGTTACTCCTCCTCACCCGGCGTCTTCGGGCTGGTAAGCTTCCCCCGCGCTCCGGCGGCGCGTGACGGCCCTGCGAGCGGCGTCACGGCCGCGGCGCGGAATCTATCACGGGCGCGCGGCTTCTCCAATCCGGAATATGATCGGCGTTTTAGTGGACACCGACGTCGACCGTAAGACCCGGCCTGATGTCCTTCCTCTCCTTGCCGAGAATGTGTTACGGCCTTTATTCCTCGTCATACGCGAGGAAGTTGACGGCGTTCTGGTCGAGGTTCTCCCTGCCGTGGTCGTAGCGCATGATGGTCTTCAGGTCTTTGTGCTTCGACCATCTGCAACCGCCTGTAAGGATATATGGGTACACTAAGGGCTCCTTTGCGAACCCTAATTGGCAGGACTCGGCCTCATCAATGAGACGGAGTGACGCAAAGACAGAAGTGCCTACGTGATGTGGAAGTCGGCCCCGTACTGCACGAGGCGCAGCTTCCGTGCCACCGCCTGCGACGCGGCGTTCTGCCATGAAGTGCTGTAGAGCGGCGCGGCGCCCAGAGACCGTACCAGACGCGCCCACCCGGCCACCGCGTTCGCGGCGTAACCCCTCCCGCGATAGTCGGGCAGCGTCTCGACGCCGGCCTCGTGGGCTTCGGGCGTGATGCGCGCGCTGCGGCAGACGGCCACCGCCCGCCCGCCGTCGAGGACTGCGACGAAGGGCTGCCAGCCGGGCAACTCCTCGATCAGCTTCTCGAAGCCGCCGCGCAGCAGAGCGGCGTCCCTTTCCGCGAGGGCGAGCGTCGGCCGCGCGGCCTCCGGGTACTCGGCGAAGCAGTAGGCCGGCCCCGACTCCACCTCGCGCACGGGCACGTGGCCTTCAAGCAGTCGCGCGTACCGGGCCGCGTGCCGCGGCGGGCCACGCAGGTCATCGCCCGCGGGTTCGTCCCGGCAGAGCGCTTCCAACTCCTCGACGAGGTTTTCGGGGAGGTCAGCCCGGAACCGCCAGAGGTTACCTCGGCGCGCCCGGCCGAAGAAAAGGCGCGGGGCGGGGCCGCCGCCGCCGGGCTCGTTAACTGCCAGTAGCCGCGAGCGGGCGTCGTGGGTGAAGAGCGCCCGGGCGTGGGCGGCCATCAACTCTCCGGCAGCGATCACGTAGCCCCCTCACGTGTAAAGCTTATCTGTCGCGGCCGTCACTTGATCCCGTTCGCCTTCTTGTAGAGCTTGCGGAAATTGCGCCCGAAGTTGGTCGCCGGGGCACGCTCCCAGAACGCGCCCGCGTTTTTCATGTCCTCGAACGACATCACGCTCCGGGGCTTGCCGTCTTTGACCACGAACACCCGGCCCCGCCCGATCAAGATTTGCTTGTGGATCTGCACCGTGTCGAACTGCTGTGGGTAGCCGACATAGAGGCTGAGGTTCTCGACGTGATCCTCGGTGCGGCCGCCGAAGTCGAGGATGACCTCCGCTCCTTCGGGTTTGTCGAGCAGCGTCAGGCCGAGTCCGGGTTTGTTCAGCTCTTTGATGATGCGCCGCCTGCTCTTCAGATCGGCGCCCGCGTCCACGTAGACCTTCTTCAGGCCTTTGAGGTCGGAGGGCCGGCCGGAAGATGAGTCCTGAGGCCGGGCGACGGGGCAGAGACAGAGCATCAGGAGCAGGAGTTTAAGGTGTCTCATGGCCCGGGATGCTACCAGAAGGCGGGCGGCGACTGCCAACCCTACTCGGAAGTCAGGGGGTGCCGGATTCGTCTAACCCCAGACTCTCGCCCGACAGAACATCCCCGCGTCCGAATATAATTTTCGCAACACTGCCAGGCGAGGCGACGTACTGGTGCTCGACAACCTCAGCGCCCACCACGCGAGCCGCATCGAGGAGGTGGCCGCGGGGCGCGGAGCGCGAGTCATCTGGCTGGCGCCGTACTCGCCGGACTTCTCGCCGATAGAGCTGATGTGGTCAAAGATCAAGACATTGATGCGAGCGGCGAAGGCCAGGACGCGCGAGGAGTTGGAGCGGGCGTTGACGGCGGCGCTCGAACTCGTCACCGGAGCAGACTGCCGCGGCTGGTTCAGGCACTGCGGCTATCAGGTCACATCCAATCGCAATTAGCTATAAGTGCTCGCACAAAATTAGATTGAACCATTTTGGGATGTCCGGTGCTTCAAATTCAATGGTTTCGATCAAGGATAGTTCAAACTAAATTAGTCTGAGTACTTAATTGGATTAGGAGCTGGCAACTATGCTTTCGCTTCTCGCACGGAGCCGTTCCCTTCTTCGCGCCTTCGACAGTCTGCGGTTCTCGGTGCTCGACCTCAAGCTTGGCGGACGCATGCTGGTCAAGCATCCTGCGCTCACCGTGATCGCAACGATTGCCGTAGGGTTCGCGGTCGCCGTCGGCACTGTCGGGTTCGAGATCGCGCGACAAGCGCTCTGGCCGACGATTCCGCTTCCGGACGGCGACGCCATCGTTGCGTTACAAAACTGGAATGCTGCCGAAAGCGTGCGGATCGACGCATCGCGCCGTGATTACGAGCTGTGGCGCGACGGCCTCAGCACGATCACCGATCTTAGCGCCGTCGAGGTGGAAGAACGCAGCATCGCCGTCGGCGCCGGCCCCGGTCAGCCGGAGACCGTCGCCAACGTGACCGCGTCGACCTTTGCGCTGACGCGCGTTCCGGCGTTGATGGGACGCACGCTGCTGGAAGCCGATGAACGGGGCGGCGCAGAAGAGGTCGTGGTGGTCGGATACGACTTCTGGAAGAACAAGCTGGACGGCGCGGCAGACGCCGTCGGCCGCGTCATTCGCATCAGCGGCACGCCTGTCACGATCGTCGGCGTGATGCCGCGCGGCTACGGATTCCCACACCGGAACGGCGTCTGGCGACCGTTGCATCTCGAGCGGATTCCCGAGGCATCGCCGAGCATGCGGTATGTCTTCGGGCGGCTGGCGCCGGGCCGTACTCGCGACGAAGCGACCGCCGAGGTGGCGGCGATCGGCGCGCGAGCAGCAACGACGTTTCCGGAGACGAACAAGAATGTGCGCCTGCAGGTCCTCTCTCTGCCCGACGCCGTCAGTGATTTGCCAGAAGCGGCGGCGCTGGTGCTGGCGTCGATCAACGTGTTCCTCGTGCTGTTGGCCGCGCTTTTGTGCGGCAACGTCGGAATGTTGTTGTTCGCCCGCGCCGTCAGTCGAGAGCGGGAGTTCCTAATTCGCGCCGCACTCGGCGCCAGCCGTGGGCGCCTCATCATGCAACTCTTTGCCGAGGCGCTCCTGCTCTGCGCCGTCGGCGCGGTGGTTGGTCTCGTGGTTGCGCGCTTCGTGCTCGCGCGGGCTTGGACGGAGTTCGAAGTGCGAACGGGTCCGTTGCCGTTTTGGATCGACACCTCGCTTTCGACGACGACGATTCTGTATGCCGTCGGGCTGACGCTGTTCGCGGCGGCGATCGCCGGCGTCGTTCCCGCGCTCAAAGTGACGTCGGGTGGTGCTAGTGGCAGGCTCCAGGCCGCGTCAAGCGGCGGTGGCGGGTTACAGTTCGGCGGCGTGTGGACCGTGGTCATCGTCGCGCAGATTGCGCTCACTACGGTGCTTCCGGTGCCGCTGATCGGCGTGGGAGGGGGCGTCGCGCGAAACACGCCGGCAGGATTCCCGGCCGAAGCATTTCTCACGGCCACGCTCGAAATCGATCGCTTTGACGGCGTCGCGGCGAGTGGAGACACGGTGCCGGCGGCGCGTGCGGCGCGGCTCGAGGAACGCTACCGCACGCTCGCCGACCGGCTCCGACAGGACCCGGGCGTGCTGGACGTCACGTACGCCGATCAAATGCCGTTGATGCGTATCAGGTGGCGCGGGATAGAGATGGACCCGGGTCCGGTCGTTGAGTCCAGTGAACGCTGTGTGGGTGACTGCGCCGGGGTTGTGCTCGTCGACCCGCGATTCTTCGACGTGGTCGGTGCGCCCGTGATCAGCGGCCGGGCGTTGACGACGGGCGATGCGGAACACCGGACGCGTGCCGTGCTCGTGAACGAGTTTTTCGTCAATCAGGTACTGGGCGGCCACAACCCAATTGGCCGCCGGTTGCGCTTAACATCAAATCCCGCACCCACCGCCGAGGTGTGGTATGAGATCGTCGGTGTCGTGCCCGATCTCGGCGTAAACGACAATAAGGGCGATTTCGGGCGAGCCCGCATCTATCAGGCGACGCTGCCGCGTGAGACGGGGCCACTTCTAGTCGCCATTCACGTTCGCGGCGATCCGCAGGGTTTTGCGGTGCGTCTCCGCGAGCTTGCGCAGGCGACCGATCCCGCGCTACGCGTGATCGATCCGAAACCGCTGCCCCGTCTGGCGGAGTACCAAGGCTCGTTCTGGTTTGCGCTCCTGGTCAGCTTCACGTTTGTGATGCTGATGCTGTCGCTCGCCGGTGTCTATGCGGTGACGGCCTTCTCCGTCGCCAGGCGGACGCGGGAGATCGGCGTGCGCGTCGCGCTCGGCGCGCGGCCGCGGCACGTCCTGACTGCCGTCTTCAAGCGCTCACTCGTTCAGGTTGCGCTGGGCCTTGGCGTTGGTTCAATCCTGGCGCTTGGTCTCGCTAACGACGACCTGACGGATGTGCATCTCGATGATATCGCCATGACGGCGGTCTTCGTGCTGGCGACGATCCTGTGCTGTGCACTCGCATGCATCGTCCCGATGCGACGGGCGCTTCGCATTCAGCCGACGGAGGCATTGAGGGACGAAGGTTGAGCTCACGCCCCCCGCGATGCGGCGCGAACCAAGTCCATCACGTGGCGGTGACCGATCAGGGTGAGTATGGAGAGCAGTGTCGATGTTAACGAGGCCGCCTGCAAGATCGGCCTCGTCGGGTTCTGCTACGACGTGAACTCCTCCTTCTTGCGGGGCGCGGCCGCCGCCCCGCCGCTGATCAGGGAGGCGCTCTTCTCGGACGCTTCGAACCTTTGGAGCGAGATGGGGGTGGACTTAGGCAAGCCCGGCACTTTCTTCGACGCGGGGGATGTATACCCGAAGGACGGCGCGGACATGATGACGGCCGTCGAGGGGTCGGTAGAGCAGTTGCTCGCGCGCGACCTCCGCCCTCTCTCGTTAGGCGGCGATCACTCGATCACCTACCCCATCATCCGGGCCGTGACGCGGCGGCACGAGAGGTTAACCATCCTCCACTTCGACGCCCACCCCGATCTGTACGACGACTTCCAGGGCAACCGGCTCTCCCACGCCTCCCCGTTCGCCCGGATCATGGAGGAGGGCCGTGTCGCGCGGCTCGTGCAGGTCGGCATCCGCACGCTCAACGGGCACCAGCGCGAGCAGGCCGCGCGCTTCGGCGTCGAAGTCCTCGAGATGAAGGACTGGCGCGACCCGTTGGGGTTCGACTTCGACACGCCGGTCTACGTCTCCTTCGACGTGGACGGGCTTGACCCGGCCTACGCGCCCGGCGTCTCGCACCGCGAGCCGGGCGGGCTGTCCACGAGACAGGTGATTGATCTGATTCACCGGGTCGGGCAGCCGATCATCGGGGCGGACGTTGTCGAGTTCAACCCGCGGATGGACTCAAGCGGGTTGACGGCGGCGGTGTGCGCCAAGGTGGTGAAAGAGATCGCGGGCATGATGCTGTGTCAGAGCTAGCGCCTCCGGTACTGGGTTAGCCACCGTAATCGGTAGTGTTGCACAAACTATTCTGGCCGCAATTAGTAGCGGCTTTGCGGGTTGTGAAAGCCCACCATCTGGTGTAGCCAGAAAATTTTTGCAACACTACCCCAGGAGGAGCGAATTGTGCCGCAGGACTGCAAGCTCAGGCGCGTGAAATATCTGAACAATGTGATCGAGCAAGACCACCGCTTCATCAAGAAGAAGGTGCGAGCCTCACAATGCTTCAAGAGCTTTCACACAGCGGAGCGGACACTTGAAGGCATTGAAGCGATGCACATGATAAGGAAAGGCCAGGTCAAAAGATTAGCCGGAAGCGATGTCCAAGGGCAGGCGAAGTTCGTCGAGAGTCTGTTCGGGATCGCTGCTTGAGGAAAGCTCTCATCAAGCCATTCCTTGTCTCATAGTATTTCTCGCAACACTGCCGCGGGCTCTAACACTTGCTCCGGCCGGGGCACGACGACGGCATGCACCGCCGCGGATAGGGCGGTCGGGCGCATGCCGTCGTTGTTGACCGGAATGAAGGCTCAGGAGTAGTACCCTCGGACGGGCGAGCATACTCGCAGCCCATGAGGAATCTTGAGCTTCATACCGCTTGTCTATGGAGTCTTCTTCGTCCGCAAATCCGCTTCCAGACTCTCGAACAGAGTCCAGCAAGGAATCGGCATCTTCTGCACCTGAACCCCGTATGCGTTGTCGGACTTAACCAGGGTCCCGACGTTGATGGCCCCGCCTTTAAGATCGATGTTGTAATCCATCGTGTAGAGGGGAGAAAGACTGTCGTTTGCGACATAACTATCCCGATCAGGGTGCCTAATCGTACGTTTGTATATGCTCGCGACCAGTGTTCCATCCTTACACGGGCTCAAAGAGACTAAGCCTTTCAGAGGACCGACTTTATCGGCGTTGTATTTCTGCCTGTCCCTGGAAGACTCCCACGAATACAGCCCGCCGCCGAAGAGTTCATAACTATCGAACAGGTACTCACCGGGGATGGAATAGGACATCCATCTGGGCGACGAGCTTTTACCCAGAGTACACTTGACTACCGAGGCATGCGTGGCACACACGAATCCCTCGGGTCTAAATACCCAGAGGTAGTAATCGTCCACTGCGATCCCGTTGTAGCTCGGCCACGGGGACGGCACGTGGTAGTCCTTGTTCTGTTGATCGACGAAGATGTCGGGCGAAGAGCGAAGCCCCCCGTAAACGATGGAATTATAGTGGTCGTTACCTCCCAGGAGCGGGGAACCCGGAGGCAAGCCGTCTCTGTCGGGGTCGTCGAGTAACGCCGCCGGGGGGTGGGTCACCGCACGAATATACAACATCCCGGATTTGGCACTAGGCGACCAACCCACTTCCTTCAATTTGCTGTTTGGTTCAAGATCGAATGTTTTCAGAAAGCCAATTGTCCCTTCATCCCTGGCGACGTAAACGAAGGAGGCTTTCGGGTCGCGGGGCGTCTGGTCTTTGGGTGCCGGAAGCGCCCAACTGTCAGCAAAATACTCCACTTCTGAAATCGGCATGGCATCCTCGACAGAGACCGGATGGCCGGGGGTGAGCATTGCGTGATCGAGATGAGACCAGCTGCGGGGGTTGCTCGGGCTCTCGCCCATACAATAAAAGATGTGGTATTTCGGCTTAAGAGCGCCCGCCTCTTCTTTGGGAACGGTGATAGAGAACCTGTAGCCATAGCCGTTCGACAGGTTTTTACCGCCGTAATTAATGCCGTTCCACCCGGACTGAAAACCCTTACGCCCGGTGGTAGACCACAGGTACCCGTTGGGGTCGAGCAGAACGTACAGCCCCCGCGCTTTGGCGTTCGACTTGGTCGCTTGCAGAACCTTCAGCACTTCACTGCTCCAATCTTCCCAATTTTCGCGTGCTTCATCTGCGATCGCTTGCAGATTGATCAAGAGGGTGTGTGCGTGGTCTCTTGAAGCAGAAAGAGGACCCGCCGTTTCCTTGGTATCCGCCAAACGCTTCTGTATCACCTTCGGGTTGACCAAACATTTAAGAATAATGTTAGCCGTCACCAGATTGGAATATGCCTGACACCAATGACCTAATATTTCAGGCCACTTGTCGTTGTCGTAGTTCTCCGGGTCTTTGAGCCATGATGCCACTTCCCATGATGCGAATTCCGGTATGGCAAGCGCTAGCTGGCCGTGATCTAATCCAATTTCGAGCTCCGTTAAGTCTGTCCTGAATTTGTCCAACTCATTTTGCGTCCCAACAGGCAGTTTCAAAGTCGCATAGATTTTTTTACTCGCTTTTCTTAATCTGTGAGTATAACGATCGATGCTGATTTCAACTGCCTCAACCTTTTGTAAGTCCAGCTTAGCCCCGAACTCTTCGAACATCTTTTTAATCTTACTCTCCAGAGACGGCGGTTTCGGCGCAAAGAAGGCAAGGATCTGCCCAACCATGGAGAACAACGCGCCCACCAACATGCCTTCAGGGCCGCCGGCCGCTAAGAGACTGGTAAACACGGGGATCACGGATTCGCAGATGTCCATGAGCG
Organism: Pyrinomonadaceae bacterium; assembly: GCA_036567125.1. Classification (GTDB taxonomy): domain Bacteria; phylum Acidobacteriota; class Blastocatellia; order Pyrinomonadales; family Pyrinomonadaceae; genus JAIVGV01. Next base: position 18,414 of record DATCVD010000235.1, read on the forward strand.
CTGCCGCGCCGGCTAGATTATTGCCCCTTTTGAAAGCCGCATCCGCAGATAGCGCGCCCTTCACAATACTGGGCAAGCTCTTGGCTATGCTTTCTTTGAGATTCGCGTAGTATTTATCGTCTCCGGCTTTTAAAGACGCCTCTTCGGCTTTTAAAGACGCCTCATCATATTCCGTCTTGATGTCGGTGACCGAATCCATCAGATTCTTCCGGGTGTCTTTATCCATACCTTCGAACTGCATGGACTGAAGTAGTTTAATATTCGCGTCGAACATCGCTTCTTCTGGCGTCATGACTTGAGCCTTTCACTGGTTGGATGGTGCCGTCGCACCGGAGGGGGTTTGCGGCGCGCAAACCGTTCCGACTGTGGGTGGAATGAAAGCTCTGGCGGGGTGCTGGTTTAAAAGAGAGGCCCGCCCTGATGTATCCTATTCAAAATACGTCATTGTTTGAACGAATCACGCCGCGCTTCTGTGGTGGGCGCTGATGTGTGGCGTCGGCCTTATGCGATCGCTACGCTGGTGCGAAATCTCGGCAGTCGCCAAATTCATTGGCCGGGCGACAGATGATAACGCTCTAAAACATTTACGATCCCCCCCTCGCGGCGGGTCACTGTTCCTTTGTGGGGATGGCATCAAAGCGCCTTTCTACGGCTTTTTCAGCATCTCGCGCAGTTCAAGCAGGTTCCCCTTGAGCAGGTAGCCGCAGGCTCCCGCCTCCTTGGCTGCCGTGCGCCAGTGCTGATCGTCGTATTGCGTGACGATGATGACCTGCGCATCGGGAAAGGCAGCGCGGATGCGTCGGGTAGCTTCCAGCCCGCCCACGCCCGGCATCTGCAAATCCATCAGCACCCGGTCTTCCCCGCTCAACTGCTGCGCCTGATAAGCCGCGACCGCCTCTCGGCCGTCCGCGCATTCGGTCACCTCTTCGGCCAGGTCGGCCACGACTTCGCGTATCATTTGACGCATCTGCGGGTTGTCTTCAATGATCAGGAGTTTCATCTGCGGAACCGGTGCGGAATTCCTTGAAGGTGGGAGTGTGCCTGAACGGACGGGTGGTGTGAATGGAGTGTTCTACGAAAAATCTATAGGTAGTTCTGCGAATTCTTATGGGTAGTTCTACAGACGGAGGTGGAGAGAAATCAAAAGGTAAATGTGGGCCGGGCAAGCAAAGCCATGTCTGAACGCTGAAAAAAAGCGCCGCCCTTTTAACTTTTGCCTACTGTTTCAAAGCTCTGCCTGATGCTGAAGGGCGAACTTGATCAGCGCATGGCTGCCATGCAGTTCGAGTTTGGTCGTGATGTTGTTGCGGTGATGTTCGACGGTGCGGATGCCGATGCCCAGTTCAGCCGCGATGGTACGGCTCGTTTGGCCTTCAGCGATCAATTTCAGAACGCGGCGTTCGGCGGGTGTGAGATGTTCGAGCGCGGGTTTCGCGGCAGCGAGCGAGGCGGCGCGGTTGCTGCGCCGGATGAGATACGAAGAAAGCGCGGGGCTGATGTAATCCTGCCCGGCGACAACGGCCTTCAGACAACTGACGATCTCGGTGATCGCGCTGTCTTTCAGGACGTAGCCTCTGACGCCCAGGTCGAGTGCGGCGTGCAAATAATGTTCGTCCTTGTGCATCGTCAGAAAGACGAGCGGCACCGCGAGGCGTAGTTCCCTGGCCGCCCGCGCGACGGCAAAGCCGTCTTTGAGCGGCATGGTCAGGTCCAGCATGGCAACGTCCACGGGCGTGTCTTGCAACCGGGCGAGCGCCTGTTCGCCGTCGGCGGCTTCGGCGCTGACTTTGAGTTGCGGGTCGGTCTCGATGATCTGGCGCAGGCCCTGCCGGAACACCGGGTGATCGTCGGCGATCAGAATGCGAATGAGGTCATTCATCTTTGCCTGTCCTTTAACGCGATCCTCAGCGTGACGGTCGTGCCTTGTCCGGGTGCGGATTCGATCGCATGCGTGCCGCCCAGAATGCGCACGCGCTCCGCAATGCCCTGCAAGCCAAGCCCGGCACGCCGCCGCGTTTCTTCATCGAGAGTGAAGCCGCGCCCGTTGTCGCGGATCGTGAGCGCCAGCTCTCCGGCGTCTACGACAATGTTGAGCGCCACTTTGGTCGCGCCGGAATGTCTGAGAATGTTGTTGAGACACTCCTGCACGATGCGGTAAAGCGTGATTTCGTCGCCGGGCCGAAAAATGCCATCCAATTCGTCAACCTCGTGTGTGAATTGAATTGTCGAACTGGCGCAGACTTTTTCAATCATCGCCACGAGGGACGTGCGCAAGCCGAGTTGATCGAGATGCGGCGGACGCAGGTCGTAAGAGATCGTGCGCACCTCTTCGAGCGTTTGCGAGACGGCGTCGCTGATCTCCATGAATTGCGCCCGGGCTTGCTCGTCCGCCAACGTCAGAGCCTGAAGTTGCGCGCGGTTTTTAATGACCAGCAGATTCTGGGCCAAACTGTCGTGCAATTCGGCGGCGATGCGTTTGCGCTCGCCCTCTTGCGATTCGAGCAACTGGCGCGCAAAGACCTGCTGCGCGGCTTGCCTCCGTTCGAGCCGCGCAACGCGGGACTTGAAAGCGGCCAAGACTGCGCCGCCCGTCGCCAACGTGATCAAGATCAGAAACCACCACGTGCGATAAAACGGCGGCAGCACGGTGAGGCGCACACTTTTGCCTTCTGTATTCCACACACCGTCTCTGTTGGCCGCGATGACGGTGAACGTGTAATTGCCCGGCGGCACATAAGAATAATATGCGGTGCGCCGCGTCCCCGCTTCCACCCAATCCTGGTCGAGTCCTTCCAGCTTGTATTTAAAGCGCAGGTTGGCTGAATTGATGAAGCTGAGCGCCGTATACTCGATCTCGAAGTTATCCTGTCCCGGTCTGATCTGGATGGCGAATCGCGAATCGCGGGCTGCGGACTCCCACGTTTCATTCGCCACCGAGCGGTTATCAATCTTGATTGTTTCGATGACGACCGGCGGCGGCTGTGAATTAGTCTTAATATTCTGCGGGTCAATCACCGCCACGCCGTCCTGCGTCGGAAACCAGAGCCGCCCGTCGCGCGCCCTGATTCCGGCGGGCCAGCGTCCGCCGTTGCATTCGGCGTTGAGCATTCCGTCTGATTTGCCGTAGGCAACCGCCGTCACGTTCGCGCGTCGTCCGTCGGCAAACTCGTTTAATTCGTCTTTGCCGACGCTGTAAATTCCGCGATTTGATGAAATCCAAAAATGGCGGTTGTCATCCTCTAAAATCTGAAACGCGCCGTCGTTCGGCAAACCCATTTTCGTATTGTAGCTGGTGAATTTTCCGTCCTTGAATCTGCCAAGACCGCCGTCGTAACTGCCGATCCAGAGCACTCCGTCCGCGTCTTCGTAAAGCGCGCGCACGGTGCGGCTCGGCAAGCCGTCCGCTTCCCGCCAGCTTGTAAATTTGCCGTCTTTGTAATGCGTCAAGCCGTCGTAAGTTCCAATCCAAAGCCCGCCCGCTCGTGCTTCGATGATGACTTTCACGTCGTTTCCGGCAAGCCCGTCGGCGGTTGTAAAACTCTCCTGAACGCCGTCTTTGAAACGCTTTAACCCGGTGTTGCCGCCAATCCAGAGCGCGTTTTCACGGTCGGCGTGAATCGCAAAATTGAAACTGATAGCGGAATTTTTTCCGCGCTCGAACGGCACGAACTGAGTGTTTTCCTGAACGTATAACGTGCCGCCATCGGTGATGAGAATGCGCCCCGCGGCATCTTCGCCGATGGCGTTGACGAGAAAATTTTTGGTGGATTCGATTAAAGCAAAAGTCCCGTTTTCATATTTGAAAAGTCCGTCCGCCGCTCCGATCCAAATCGTCCCGGCGCGGTCTTCGTAAATCGGATAGGTGTTTTTCTTCGTGATTCCGTCCGCCTCGGAATAAGCGGTGATGATCTGTTTTCTGGCTCGAAACAAGCCGTCGCGCATCGTGCCAAACCAGAGATTGTCTTCGCCGTCCCTGTACGTTGATGAAATCTCCGCCCTTTCGAGCGGCGGCGGAACGTCGGCTTTTTTGAGCAGCAATTCCTTTTGCATCGAAGGCAAATCAACCAGCCACAGCGAACCGTCCGCGTCTTTCGCCACCAGCCCAAGCCGCGAGCCGGTCATAAAAGTCAAAGGATATTTCGGCAAGCCGTCGCGCTCGTCGTAAACGGCGGTGACGCGCCCGTTTTCCGCCCGCGCAACGCGCCCGTCGTCAGTGATCAGCCAGACGCTCCCGTTCGCCTCCTGCGCCACGAACGCTACTGATGTCGCTACTGATAGGAACTTCTCTTTCGCCGAGCCGTCGGCGAGCGAAAATTTGCTCCAACGCCCGTTAATTAAACATTCGGAAAGTTTGCCTTCGTAATTAAAGCGGCAAGAAAGTTTAACGCTCGACGAACGAGCGGCTCGCGCCGGCAGCGAAAAATTTGACCGCTCCTCAAACGGCGAAAATTTCCCGTCCCGAAAACGAATCGTTTGACCGTCGCCGTGAAATATCGCTCCGTCGTCCGCGTCCGCCACAATCCCAACCACACTGCGCGGAATGCCCGCGTCCACGCCGAAATGTTCAAACCGCCCGCCGCTAAAACGGACAATGCCGCTTTCCTCGGTTCCCGCCCATAAATCACCGCGCCCGTCCTCAAACAAACTGATAAAACGATTATTGATGATGCCCGGCGAATTGCTTTTGTTAAAAATCGTGAACCGCGCGCCGTCAAACCTCGCCAGTCCGTCCACGGTCGCCAGCCACAGATAACCGTCGCGGGTTTGAACTATTCCAAGAACCGAATTCTGCGGAAGCCCGTTGTCCGCCGTCCAATGATCAAAACGGTACTGAGCTCGAACGCTCGTCGGATAGAGGTTCAGGACGAGGAGCGCGGAAAAATAGGTGAGCGCTCTCACAGCGGTCAGGCATGTCGGATTCTCTATAGGATGAGATCCAGGGATCGGCATAGGGGTGCTGACGATACCATGATTGAGAGGCAAACGAAGTCGCCGATCTCCTCGGAGAGGCTCTCGATGGTGCGCTGCTGCATGTTCGGGTCAGGTATATAACTCGTCAAACTCTGAACCTCGATTGACGAAATCTCTGACGCGGGTTGTCGTACTGCCAGCCTTCACGTCGTCGGGACTCGACGAAGCTATGGCAGCGTCATACGCCGCCGCCAAATGCGCCAATTTATCAGGAGCAATCGGACCCGGAATAACAACGAAGCCGACATCTCGCAGGTCTTGGAGCGCACCCGCCAAAAGTTGGCATCCCGCACCGATTATGTTGAACCAGTCTGGCATAAAAGAAGCATCTAACGCCCGCGCTCACCGGCGGGCCGAGCAACGCGAGGCCCGTCCGAGTGCAGCGCGTTGTTAGGCGACACGACCCATCTCCGAGTCAGCGCGCGCGCCGGTAGTGCATGGCGACCGCGCCGCTGCGGAGCGGCTTCGCCGAGATCAACTCGAGCCGTCGCGTGCTGGGCAGCCCGCTCTCGTACAGGGTCGGGCCGTGGCCGACGATTCTGGGGTGGACGAGCAACTTGTACTCGTCGATCAGATCCAGCCGGTCCAGCTCGGTCGCGAGCTTGCCGCTGCCGAGGAGCACGCCGTCCGGGGTCGCGTCCTTGAGCTTCTGTACGCCCGTGCGCAGGTCGCCGGCGATGTGGTGGCTGTTGGTCCACGGGAAGTCCTTTCGCGTCGAGGACACCACGTACTTCGGCTTGGCCTCCAGCTTGACCGCCCACTCGCGCATCGCCGGCGGCGACACGGAGGCGCCGCCGGCGACCGCCGGCCAGTAGCCCTCCATCATCTCGTAGGTGACGCGGCCCCACAGCATGGCCCCGGCCTCGTCCATGAGGCGGGTGAAGTAGGCGTGTGTCTCGTCGTCGGCGATTCCTTCCTGGAGGTCGACGCAGCCGTCGAGGGTGACGTTGATACTGAAGGTCAAGAGTCCCATGGTGTCCTTCGTTCGGGATACGCGACGAGCCGCCCGCCGTTAGGCTCCAAGGGCACGAGCCCAATTCGCGTGGTGCTCACCCTGTGTCGCCTAACGCCCGGCATCACCCGCGCCCCTGCGCAACCTACACGAGAGGCAGCGTTATGGGGCGTCGGGTGCATGCCGTTGTTAGGCGCGGTCTTAGGTCACGAACAACTTCGGCTTTAAATACTTCCCTAGTTTACAAAGCTTGAACTTCTCGTAGGATTCTAGAGAAGGCCCGTGTGGTGGCAAATGTTTGTGCAGCCTTATTCAACCTCCAGGCACTAAAGATGCTTGCGACCCATCCACTCTTCAGAGTCCAGTATAGGTCTCTAACTGCTTCTGGGTAATATTTATACTTCGAGTTGCGATGATTGTACGCGAGGAAGAACGGACCATCCTCCCCAAACTTGACTATCGAAATACGATCTTCTAATTCGAGTCCAATATCCGCAAAGAGGTTTACGCGCTCAATTTCGAAAGTTTCTTCTGCATCACCGTATCCGCTGGAGAATTCAAGGTAGCCGCGGTCACGCCCTTTATACCGCCCCGTCTTTGTACAAAGCTCAAAAGTTTTGCCGCAGACTGAGTATGTTTCGCTCAGGGAACGTGCTTTCATGATATCTCCTAACTATCCAAAAGATCGCTAGGTTTACCGTCGAGCGCCTAACGCATATTATGCCGAACGGTGCGGCCTTGTATGTTGACCGCGGTTCGCCCGCGGCGCATTCTTGCCAGTGTGAACCATCAGGGGCGCCGGTGAAGCTGAGTTCGGCCTGAGGCGAAAGAGCCTGTGAGTTAGATCAGCCCCCGGCGCCCTCCACACCGCGCC
>DATCVD010000236.1:0-3049 GCA_036567125.1 Pyrinomonadaceae bacterium
GGCCGGCGCGGTCGCGCGGACGGCCCACGCGGCGGCCGCCCGTCACCCGCTGAGTGTCTGGTCGAGGATGTCATCGATGCCGTCCAAGAAGTGCAGGGTCGTGTTGGGAGTGCAGACCGCGTTCCCGATCAGGTAGGTGCGCGCGAGGTCGATGTAGCGATTACAGAGATGGTCTTCCACCCGCCGCTCGGTCAGGCGTGCTAGCTGCGCGTCGTTGTCGGCGAAGTTCCTCATGAAGGTGACCCACGCCTCGGAGCCGGGGCCGCCGTACATCGCCGCGACCGCCTGAGTCCTGAGGCGGGAGATCGCCTCCGACGCTACGTCCGCGTCGTTGCTGAGGATTTTATCCCGCTGCTCGATGATCTTTTCCCTGATGGTTGCCATACGCTCTCTCCTTAGCTGGTAAAGGTCGAAGCCCCGCGCCGCGCGCGGCGGGCGGGCGGACTAGCCGACGGGGTTAAGGAACTCGCCCTGCTCGCCGCGCTGTACGAAGTAGAGCAGATCGGACATGGTGAATCGCTCGGGGCGTTCCCTTTCCGGATCGAGTGGGTCTGCGCCCGGCCCCCAGACGGGGCCGCCGCTCGTCTCCTTGGGCAGGATCGAGATCGAGCTGTTCTTGATCGCGCCGACGAATGTCTCGGCGACGATGCGGCTGCCGACCGGGCCGAGGCGCTCGCCCCCGCCCCGCACTTCCGCCTCCTTGAGGATGTAAAACCACAGGGGCGTCAGGGCGTGTAAACCGTGCCTCTCCAGAACCTCCCGCTGACGCCCCCCCGCGATCTCCTCGGAGGTCAGCGGGTTCTCGACGCCGACCCGCTCCGCGACGGACTGCCCGGCCGGCAGCCCGATGAGCCGCCCGCGGAGCAGGTTCACCACGGCGAGCGAGCGGTGCTCCTGATCCGCGTGGCCGAGGAAAGGGAGGTCTAACAGCGGCCCGGAGATGGTCGCGTCGATCTTCCGGCTCAAGTTGAGGCCGGGTCCCGGCGGCACTCCTTCGTAGCCGCGGAGATCGAAGAAGCGCCGCCAGTCGATGATCCATGCGGAGAGCAGCTGGCGGTTGGCTTGGAGGGTGCCGTTGGGGAATCCGATCTGCCGGAACAGGTCTGTCAGCCCCGTCGGCCTGCCGGGCGGCGACTGCGCGCTGTTCCAGTCGTAGGAGTCGCGGACGAGGCTGTGGCCGAGGCGGTAGGCGGCGAAGGCGAACTCGAACGGGATCAGAAACGATCCGTCCGGCTCCGGCCCGCAGTGCCGCAGGCCGTTCACGACCACGTCGTCCAAGACACCCTCGTCGATGATTCTGGGGAGGAAGTCGCGGAGCACGATCCACTGGTAGTGGCGCACGACCCGCTCGCGCGCCTGCTTGAAGAGGTCTGCGCCCGGGTGCCGCGCGCGGAGGCTGCGGACGACGGCGTTGTGGAACCTGATGAAGGCGACGTGGGTCTGCGCGACGGGCAGGTTCTCGTCGTTGCGCGGATCGGGGATGATCGCTCGGGAGGCCACCGCCCCGACCGGGTTGGCCCCCCGCGGCAGGTCGTTGGGGAAAGAGCTAAGGACGCCGCCGTCGGGATCGCGCGTGGTATTGCCGACGCGGAAGCTGGCCCCGTCCGCCTGATACATCTTCCGGTGATCGGGGAGGGAGCTTTCGCTCTCGGGGCCGCAGCCGTAGAGGCTGTCCAGATCGAGCGAAGGCGAGCGGGCGTTGACGACCAGTTCGGGGGCGGAGGCCCCGTTTATAAGTTCGTCGGTCGTCGTAAGTCGCGCGTCGATGTCGAACGTGAGGTCGTGATCGACGAACTGGCCGAGGTAGGTGTAGCCGGCCGGGAGCCGGGAATCCAACTCCGCCTCCTGCGGGCTTTTCGCCATCGCTTCGCCCAGCTCGATGAGTGCGCGCGAGGGCGGGCGGTACTCCTGTAGGTGCGGGGTCTTGAACATTCTGCCGAATCTCAACAGCGGCCCCGCCGACCGGGGTGATCCGAGCGCGCGGGTGAGCGAGGCGGGCGACAGCGGCCCGGCGGTCGAGGCAAAGAGCGCGCGGGTGAACGCCCCGCTCGGCTCTTCAACGATCACGTCTTCGCCGATCATGAAACGCTTTATCCCACCGTGCCGCTGTTGCATGAGAAGCCCCTTTCCCGCCGGCGCGCGCGCTTCGAGCTAACCGCCTTTACCTGTTAACGCACTACCCCGGCGCGAGAAACGTCACCCGACGGAAAAAATGAGGGTTCCGTTTCGAGTGATACGCTCTCCGCGGCGGCGGCGGTTCGCTGCTGCTGTATGTTTTCAGGGTGAGATTGCTAACGCGAGGCGCTGACCCGTTCGTAAGTCCCGGGCCATTCGCGGCGGCAGTTGGTGTGAAAATATTATTATCAAACAGGCTCGGGCGCGGCTCAGTGCGGGCGCAGAAGCCGCTGGATCATTTCGAGGTACGGGCGGCCGGCTGCCGTCAGTTCCCTGTCGAAGCTGTAAAAGTTGTAGTCCTGCTTCTTGCCGCGGGCGTCCGAAACCTTCGTGCCCAGATAGGCGCTCACGTTCTTTCTCAGCTGCACCCCGACGACCTGCACCTGCGCGTACGGGACTTTGAAGTTTTCCCCCGCGACCTGCCTGCCGCGGTACTCGACCTCCCCCTTGCCCAAGTAAAGGAAGCCCTCGCAGGCGTCATGACCTTTCAGCGGATCGAAACTTTCGCGGGGGTGACGGCGCACGCGAAGCTCGACCACCGCGCCGCCGGCGAGTGCCGCCGCGAGGTGCCGCTCCGCCCGGGCGTAATCCTGCCGCGCGAGGTGAACCATCCCTTCGAGCCTGTGCGCGGCGGGCGCGGCGGGATCCGCCTCGTAGACGTAGCCGCAGAGTTTGAGCACGTCCTCGTAGGCGCCGGCCCGGAAGGCCGCCTCGGCGCGCGCGGTTAGCCCCGCGACCGGCAGGCGTTCGAGTTTGACCGACCGCCTCGGCGTCTCGCCGGGGGCGGCTGTGATCTCAAGCGCCGCGGGGGCGTGGCCGAGGGCCTCCACCTCGACGCGGTGCGCGCCGGGCGCGAGCGCCAGCGGCTCGGCGG
>DATCVD010000237.1:0-4375 GCA_036567125.1 Pyrinomonadaceae bacterium
CGCGCGCGGTCGCGGGCCGCGTGCTGACCGCGCCGGCCATGAACGCCATGAACACGTTCGCTCAGCCCGACCACGTCAGGCCCGCGGAGTTCCGCGGCGCGAAGCTCGACGGCGGCGCGCTGACGCTCAGCCTGCCGCCGAAGTCGGTCGTCGTGCTGGAAGTGAAATGAACGCGGGACGGTCTTCGGTTTTCAGTTTTCAGTTTTCAGTCAAGACGAGCTGCCCGGTTGAAAACCCGAATCGGTACTTAGTTTTCCGGCCCGCGCAGCTCGACACACGAACGGAGGGAGACTTTATGAAACGCGCGACCCCGCTACTCGCCGTCCTCTGCGCGGCGCTGCTGCTCGCGCCCGCCGCCGCCGTCACGCCTTCGCCGGCCGCGCCGCAGGCCGAGGGCGAACGATTCGTCTACGCGGACTTCGAGTCGGCCGAGGGCAAGCGGGCGGTGAGCAGGCGCGGCGGCCTCGTGCAGTTGACCTCCTATCAGGAGACCACGCCGAGCCGCTTCAAGGGGCTGGCCGACGCCAACCCCGCCGCCCCCGAACTCGTCCGCCTCAAGCCCGACGACCCGAACCACGCCGCCGCGTTCGACTACGAGCTGTACTCCCCGAACCAGTACGCGGGCGTCGCCCTTGAGGTGCAGGGGCAGCCCGCGAAGGACGGCAAGCCCGCGCCCGACGACCTGAGCGCCTACAAGCACGTCTCGATGCAAATCTACGCGACCGGCGTGCCCTCGCTCCGCCTCGAACTGATCAGTCGCGGGCAGGGCATCAATCTGCCGGGCGGGTTCCCGCAGGCCACCTTCAAGATCAAGCCCGGCTTCAACACCTACAGGATCGCGCTCTCGTCGCTCAAGCAGCCCCAGTGGGCCGCCGAGCGGGTCGGCGCGGGCGACGTGCTCAAGCGGCTGACGGCCGTCAGCCTCACGGCCTACTGCGAGCGCTGCGCCCCGGTCAAAGGCACGGTCGTCGTCGACAACATCGTCTTCGAGAAGTGAGCAGTAAGCGGTGGGCGGTAAGCAGCGAACAGAAGGCGGTCGGCACGGAGCACGATCAATCTCCGTTTCCTGAACGCTCACCGCTCACCGCACGGCCGTCGCGCGCGCCGGCTACTTCCTGAGCACCCTGTACTCGAAGGGCTTCAGCGTGAGCGTCGGGGGCGACTCGCGGCCCGCGATCAGATCGAAGTAGCCCGCGCCGGGGCTGACCGTCACGGCCTCGTCCGCGTGGTTCAGGATGAAGTAGTAGTTGATCCGTCCCTTCGTCCGGCGCGTGACTTCGACTCCGGCGGGGAGGCCCGCGATGAGCGGTTTGAGGCGGTGGACGGCCGCGTAGCGCGCGAGCAGGTAGCGGGCCGAGTCCAGATTGAAGAACGAGCCGTAGTAAACCGCCAGCCCCTTGCCGCTGCGCCGCTCGGTCGCCGCCGGCCGCCCCGCCATGAAGTCGCGCTCCCACGTCGCGATCACGTCGGCCCCGCGCGGCTTGAGCACGTCGGCGAAGACGTTGACCGGCACGCTCTGCGGCATCGTCAGCCCCGTCGGCCCGAACTTCAGCGAGTTCTTCGCGGCCGACGGCGGCTGATAGACCTGAAACGAATCGACCTCGACGCCGAACAACTCGGTCAGCCCCTCGACGGGGACGGTCTGCGCGGTCATCGCGTTGTCGCGATCTTTGACGGCCGAGTGCGCGCCCATGACGAAAGTGCCGCCCCCGGCGACGAACTCCTTGATCTTCGCCGCCAGCTCGGGCGTCATCATCAGCAGGTGCGGGGCGAAGACGATCTTGTAGGGGCGGAAGTCGGCGTCGGGGCTGACGAAGTCGATGTTGAATTTCATCTCGGAGGCGGCGCGGAAGAAGTGCCCGAGCGGCGCGCGGGCCGACACCTCGCGCGTGAAATACTGGTGCTCGTAGGCCCACTCGGACTCGAAGTCCTGCACGACGGCGATCTCGGACACGATCCGCGAGCCGACGATCTCCGGGCCGACGCGCGCGATCTCCGCGCCCTCCTTCTTGAACTCTTCGTAACGCGCGCGCGGCACGTCGTCGTGGTCGAGCACGCCGTACCAGTACTCCTCCGCGCCGCGCCGCGCCGCGCGCCAGCGGAAGTGGACTATCCCGTCGGCCCCGTGCGCGATCGATTGGAAGGCCCACAGGTTCATCTCGCCCGGCCGCGGGACGCGCAGCAGGTAGGTCTGGCCGGCCGGGCCGGTCTGCTGCTCCATGATCAGGAAGCGCCCCGTGAAACTGCGGCTCAGGGTGAGCGACGCGCCCGTCGGGTATTGCGGGTCGTCGGTGAAGAGCGGGTAGTTGGCGTTGGAATGAATGTCGAGGTTGCGGCTCAGGGAGTAGTAGTTGATGTTGCGGAAGACGCCGTTCTGCGTGACGAAGTCGGCGGGGCGGAGCCGGCGGATGATCGAGAGCTGCTCCTCCATGTAGGAGGTGACGGAGTCGGAGATGAACCGCTTGAAGTCGAGCGCGAGCGCCGGGTTGTGGAAGGCGGGCGTCTGGCGGGGCAGATCGATCTGCTCCCAGTCCGTGTAGAGCTGGCTCCAAAAGATCGTGCCCCAGCGATCATTTAGCGACTTCAGCGAGCCGTACTTGCCCCGCAGCCACACGCGGAACGCCGCGCGGCAACTCTCCGAGTAGCATTCGGGGTTCTCGTTGTTGAACTCGTTGTCGATCTGCCAGCCGACGACGTGCGGGCTATCTTTGTAATGCTCGGCCATCCGCTCGACGACGCGGCGCGAGAGCCGGCGGTACGTGGGGCTGTTGTAGCAGTAGTGGCGGCGCGACTGGTCATCGGCGGCGCGGCCTCCGGGGAAGACGTGCAGCACTTCCGGGTACTTGCGCGTGAGCCACTTCGGCGGCGTGGCCGTCGGCGTCCCCAGAATGACCTTGATGCCGTGGCGGGCGAAGACGGCAATCGCGCGGTCGAAGAGCGAGAAGTCGAAGCGGCCCTCCTCCGGCTCGAAGAGCGCCCACGCGAACTCGCCGACGCGCACGACGCGGACGCCGCACTCGCGCATCCGCCGCGCGTCCTGCTCCCAGAGACTCTCGTCCCAGTGCTCCGGATAGTAGTCGACGCCGAAGAGGAACTCGTCGTAGCGCGCCGGCTGCTGCTGCCGCGCGGGCTGCACAGCGCCGTGCGCGCACAAAGAGGCTTGGAGGACGAAGGCGGCGAGAAGAATTATCTTTTTCATAGACCGTGGTTCGGGCGCGAGCCGAGGCCGCGCCCGCGGGGCGCTCGTTCTCCCGCGTCGGCGGGCGACGCGCGTTGCCTGCGGCGGAATTCAAAGGTTGTTGGAGCGGGGCGGCCAAATCCTACATCGTCCGGGGAGGCGGAGGAAAGCATTCGGCCGGGCGGACTTCTCGCCGCCGTCAGTTGCGCCGGGTGCTACAATGCGAAAAATTATCGGCCGCCCCCGCCGAAACGTCGCGCGCGACGCCTGAGATTTTGACGAACGATCCGCAGAAGATTTGGGCGAACGATCCGCGCCCGCTGCTCGGCCCGCTGCGCCGGCTGCACGAGTCGATCCGCGCGGCGGTGGTCGAAGCCTGCGAGCGCTCCGAGCTGGAGGCGATGGCCGCCGTCGAGCGCGATGAGGAGGGCGACACGATCTACGCGGTCGACCGCGTCGGCGAAGAGTTGCTGATCGACTTCTTCGAGCGCGAGGTCGCGCCGGCCGCGCCGCTCGTGCTCGTCGCCGAAGGGTTGCGCGGCGGTCAGGTCGTACTGCCGCGCGGCGCTTCCGAAGCGGAAGCGGTCTGGCGCGTCGTCGTCGATCCGATAGACGGCACGCGCGGACTGATGTACCAGAAGCGCAGCGCGTGGGTGCTCACGGGCGTGGCCCCGAACCGCGGCCCCGACACGTCGCTCGCGGACATCGTGCTGGCCGTCCAGACCGAGATTCCGCTCGTCAGGCAGCACCTCTCGGACGCGGCGTGGGCGATCAGGGGCGAGGGCGCGCGCGCCGAGCGGTTCAACCGGCTGACGGGCGAGCGCGCGGCGATCAGCCTGCGGCCGTCGCGCGCGCCGTCAATCGCGCACGGCTACGCGCAGGTGGCGCGCTTCTTCCCCGGCGCGCGCGAAGAGCTCGCGGCGATAGACGAGGAGATCGTCCGCGGCGCGCTCGGCCCCGCCCCAGCGGGTAAGGCCCACTGCTTCGAGGATCAGTACGCGTCGTCGGGCGGGCAGCTCTACGAGTTGGCCGCGGGGCGCGACCGCTTCACGGCCGACCTGCGGCCGTTGATGGCGCGGGCGATGCGCGCGCGCGGCCTCGGCCTCGGCATCTGCTGCCACCCTTACGACCTCTGCACCGAACTCGTCGCGCGCGAGGCGGGCGTCGTCGTGACTGCACCCGACGGCGGACGCCTGC
>DATCVD010000238.1:0-4269 GCA_036567125.1 Pyrinomonadaceae bacterium
CGCCGCCCGCGCGCGCGCGCGGCGCGCGCCACAAACTTTTTTTCGTGAAACCTTGACACTCCCCGTTTCGGGTCTATAATGCGCCTTTTTTGAAGCGTCTTCGAGCTTCATGACGCACCCCGCAAGCAGGCCATCGCCGAACCCCCCACGCTCCGCCACGAAGCCCGCCGGGCGGAGGGCACCCGCGACACTCTCTAAAATCGAAAACTTTCAGGAGACTTTATGAACCCGAAGGCTGCCTTGAAGTTCGCCGAAGACAACGGCGCGAAGTTCCTCTCGCTCAGGTTCACCGATCTGGTCGGGGCGTGGCACCACCTGACCTACCCGGTTCACGAACTCGACGAAGGCTCGTTCGAGGACGGCTTCGGCTTCGACGCGTCTTCCTTGCGCGGCTGGGCGTCGATCCACGAGTCGGACATGCTCTTGGTGCCCGACCCCGTCCGCACGTGGATGGATCCGTTCACGGAGGAGCCGACCGTCTGCCTGTTCGCCAACGCGGTCGATCCGATCACGAAGGAGGGCTACGGCCTCGACCCGCGCTCGGTCGCGCAGCGCGCCGAGAACCACCTCCGGTTCACGGGCCTCGCCGACACCGTTTTCTTCGGCCCCGAGGCCGAGTTCTTCGTCTTCGACGGCGTGCGCTTCCGCAACGAGCAGTACGGCGCGGGCTACGAGATCGAGTCGGACGAGGGCCACTGGGCGACGAACCGCGCGGGCAGCGACGACCTCGGCCCGAACCTCGGCTACCGCGTCCGGCCGAAAGAGGGCTACGTGCCCGTCTCGCCCATCGACTCGCTCATCGACCTGCGCTCCGAGATTTCGCTCATCCTCGAACGCTGCGGCATCACGGTCGAGTGCCACCACCACGAGGTGGCGACGGCCGGCCAGTGCGAGATCGACTTCCGCTTCTCGACGATGCTGGGGACGGCCGACAACCTGCAAATCTTCAAGTACGTCGTCCGCAACGCCGCGCACCAGTACGGCAAGACCGCGACCTTCATGCCGAAGCCGATCTTCGGCGACAACGGGTCGGGGATGCACTGCCACCAGTCCCTGTGGAAGAGCGAGAAGCCGCTGTTCGCGGGCGACCAGTACGCGGGGCTGTCCGAGATGGCGCTCTACTACATCGGCGGGCTGCTCAAGCACGCGGCGGCCATCGTCGCCTTCGCCGCGCCGACGACGAACAGCTACAAGCGGCTCGTGCCCGGCTTCGAGGCCCCGGTGAATCTCGCCTACTCGGCCCGCAACCGCTCGGCCGCGATCCGCATCCCGATGTTCTCGCAGTCGCCGAAGCTCAAGCGGCTGGAGTTCCGCCCGCCCGATCCCAGCTGCAACCCCTACCTCGCCTTCTCGGCGATGCTGATGGCCGGCCTCGACGGCATCCAGAACCGCATCCACCCCGGCGAGCCGCTCGACAAGGACATCTACGACCTCGCGCCCGAAGAGCTCAAAGACGTGCCGTCGCTCCCCGGCTCGCTCGACGAGTCGCTCGCCGCGCTGGAGCGCGACCACGACTTCCTGCTCAAGGGCGACGTGTTCACGCCGCAACTGATCGAGCGCTGGATCAGCTACAAGCGCGAGCGCGAGATTCAGCCCATGCGGATGCGCCCGCACCCGCTTGAGTTCTCGATGTACTTCGACATCTAAGAGCCGAAAGGGAAGAGGGGGAAGGTTAAGGGTGAAGGGTCGAAACTCTTCGCCCCGGCCTTTACCCTTTCCCCCTTCCCCTTATGCTCGTTCAACCCATCACGCTCGAAGGCCGCCGCGTGCGGCTCGAACCGATGTCGGACGCACACTTGGGCGGGCTGACGGAGGTCGGGCTGGACGAGGAGTTGTGGCGCTGGACGACGACGCGGATCGCCTCGCCCGCGGAGATGCGCGCTTACGTCGAGGCGGCGCTCGAAGATGGGCGGCGCCGCGTGTCGCTGCCGTTCGTGACCGTCGAGAGCGGATCGGGACGCGTCGTCGGCTCGACGCGCTTCGGTAACATCGACCGGGAAAACCGCAAGGCCGAGATCGGGTGGACGTGGATCGGCCGCGACTGGCAGCGCACGCCGGTCAACACGGAGGCGAAGCTGCTGATGCTCGCGCACGCCTTCGAGGTGTGGCGCTGCGTGCGGGTGGAGCTGAAGACCGACTCGCTCAACGAGCGCTCGCGCCGCGCGATACTGCGGATCGGCGCGAAGGAGGAGGGCACGCTGCGCAACCACATGATCACGCACACGGGCCGGCTGCGCCATTCCGTCTTTTTCAGCGTCATCGAATCCGAGTGGCCGCAGGTCAGGGCCGATCTGGAAACGAAACTCGCGCGCGTTTACTCCGGCGGCTGAACCCGCCGCCGGCGGCGCGCGCCGCGCCGAACCGCCGACCGCTTTAATCGCCGCCCGTCACTGGAATTTTCGTCGCGCTCAAAAACTTCGGAGGCCGCGGAGGGAATCGATCCCCCCGCGGCCTCCGAAGTTTAGTCACGCCTCTTCGCCGTGCCGGCTCGGTTGAGTCAGCACGGGGGCTAGAAGAACAGCGTGTAGAGCAGCCGGTTGGGCGAGCCCGTGCCCGCGCCGCTGATGACGCCGCTCGTCGCGTTGTTGACGAGCGCGTTGCGGATCGTCGCGGGCGACGATCCCGTGGCTTGCAGGTAGAGGGCGGCCGCGCCCGCGACGTGCGGCGACGCCATCGAGGTGCCGCTGATCGTGCGCGTCGCCGTGTCGGAGGTTGACCACGCGGAGGTGATCGAGGAGCCGGGCGCGAAGATGTCCACGCACGAGCCGAAGTTCGAGAACGACGAGCGGGCGTCGGTCGAGGTCGTCGAGCCGACGGTGACGGCGTTGGCCGCGCGCGCGGGCGAGACGTTGCAGGCGTTCTGGTTCTCGTTGCCGGCGGCGACGACGATGGTCACGCCCGCGTTGTGCAGGTTGTTGACCGCCGTGTCGAGCGCCGAGGACGCCCCGCCGCCGAGGCTCATGTTGGCGACGGCCGGCTTGACGTGGTTGACGCGCACCCAGTCGACGCCCGCGATGACGCCCGAAGTCGAACCCGACCCCGAGCAGTTGAGCACGCGCACGCCGCGCAGCTGCACGCTCTTGGCGACGCCGTAAGTGCTGCCGCCGACCGTGCCGGCGACGTGCGTGCCGTGGCCGTTGCAGTCCTGACCGTTGCCGCCGAAGGCGTCGAAGGAGGCCGCGGCGCGGCCGCCGAACTGCGCGTGCGTGGTGCGGATGCCGGTGTCGATGATGTAGGCGCGCACGCCCGCGCCCGTCCAGTTGTAGGTGTAGGTGCCGCTCAGGGGCCGGTTGCGCTGGTCGATGCGGTCGAGGCCCCACGTCGCGTTCGTCTGCGTCACGTCGGCCGTCATGACGCCGTCCTCCTCGACGTAGGCGACGCGCGGGTCTTCGCTCAGGGCGAGCGCCTCGTCCTTCGACATCTTCGCGGAGTAGCCGTTGAGCGCGTGCTTGAAGACGCGCTCGACTTGGCCGCCGTAGAGGTTGCGCATCGTCTCGGCCATCCCCGGCGCGACGGAGGAGTCGCCCGGCTCGCCGACGGCCCAGTCGTTGAAGACGACGATGTACTGATCGGGGATGCGATCCTTGTCGGCCTTGGCGCGGTACTTGCCGCTGGCGACGCCGTTGTTCTCTTTAACTTTATCGTTGTCAACGATCCGGCTGTGGGAGGTGGTGGGAACAAAAAGGGCCGCGCCGAGTGCGAGCGCGGCGCACAGGACAAAAAACTTTCTCATGCGTCCTCCTGAAATTCGTCTGTCGGGTGGGGGCAGATCGCGGGGCCGTCCGCGGTGAGGCGCACCGGCGCGTCCGCGCCTGCGACGAAGGTGTAGGCTCAACGAAACGTCTCATCGCTCACACCGCTCGAAGAAAGCAAAGGGTGATTCGCAACGCTGGAGGCCCCGCGCGGGCCGGTCGCCCGCAAACGTCGCCTCCGGGGGACGTTGTCATACTTCAGTTGTGGACAAGAAAAACGGACACCGGGCGGCAACACGCGACGAGAGGATTCGGAAGTTTACGTTGTCGTCCGGCGGAGAGGCACTATAGCAAATTTTATTGAGAGTGCAAGAGTTTTCTTTGCTTGCAAATTTCTTGACAACGCGGGCGAGGCGTTTCGCGGCGGGCCGGTTCGCGGGCGCGGGCGGGCGGCGTTACAATCTTCACGCCATGCGGAACGCGGACGCACAAATCGAAGAGCTGGCGCGCGAGCTGCCCGACCCCGGCGGCGCGCTCGGGTTCTGGGAGCGCGTCGGGGCGGAGCACCCGCGCGCGG
>DATCVD010000239.1:0-2892 GCA_036567125.1 Pyrinomonadaceae bacterium
CGCCGGCGCGGGCGCGGTCGCGGCGGCGGCCCCCGTCGCCGGCTCTATCCTGATGTATGAGAAGTTCGTGATCTGGCGCGCCCGGCCGTTCTCCTCCACCTCGAAGTCGTCGGCCGTCAGGCCCGTCACCTGCCGGCCGTCCTTGTCGGTGACGACCGCGTCCACCTGCACGAGGTTCGTCGTGATCCGCACGACCTCGTCTTCGTCCACCTCGTCCGGCGTCGGGGCGGGCCGTCTGGTCGGGGCGGGCGGTTGCGGTTGGATGACCGTGGGCTGCTGCACCGTGGGCGGCGCGGGCCGCGGGGGCTGTGCGGCCGCGCTGACGATGAGGGCGGAGATGAGGGCGGCGAGAAGAGAGGCTCTTTTAGACATCCTGAACTCCTTTCAAAAGCGAGCGGTGTCAGCCGCGTAGCTTTTGCAGGCGCTCGGCGGCGAGTCGGAGCGTGTCGTCGCGCTTGCAGAAGCAGAAGCGCACTTGGCGCGCGCCGAGTTCGGGCCGGCTGTAGAAGGAGGAGCCGGGGACGCAGGCGACGCCGACTTCCGTGATCATGTGGCGCGTGAACTCCACGTCGTCGCGGAAGCCGAAATCGGTGATGTCGGTCATCACGTAGTAAGCGCCCTCGATCTGCGTGAAGCGGAAGCCGGCGGAGGCCAGCACGGGGAGCAGCTGGTCGCGGCGGCGCAGGTAGTCGGCTTGAAGCTGCGAGTAGTAGTCGCGCGGCAGGCGCAGGGCGACCGCGCCGGCCGCTTGCAGGGGCGCGGCCGCGCCGACGGTCAGGAAGTCGTGGACTTTGCGGACGGCCGCCGTGATCTCGGGCGGCGCGATCACATACCCGACGCGCCAGCCCGTCACCGAGTAGGTCTTCGACATCGAGTTGACGACGACCGTGCGCTCGCGCATCCCTTCGAGCTGCGCCATCGAGAGGTGCGCGGGCGGCTCGGCCTCGCCCTCGCGCGGGTAGAGGATGTGCTCGTAGATTTCGTCGGTGAAGCAGAGCGCGTCGAACTCGCGGCACAGGGACGCGATGAACTCCATCTCGTCGCGCGTGAAGACGCGCCCCGTCGGGTTGTTCGGGTTGCAGACGATGATCGCCTTCGTCCGCTCGTTGAACGCGGCGCGAAGCTCGTCGCGGTCGAAAGTCCAGTCGGGGGCGCGCAGCGGGACGTAGCGCGGGACGGCGTCGGAGAGGATCGCGTCGGGCGCGTAGTTCTCGTAGAACGGCTCGAAGACGACGACCTCCTCGCCCGGATCGACCGTCGCCATCATCGCGGCGATCATGCCCTCGGTCGAGCCGCAGGTGACGGTCAGCTCGCTTTCGGGGTCGATCTCAAGCCCCAAGTGCCAGCGCGTCTTCTCGGCGATGGCGTCGCGGAAATCCTTCGCGCCCCAAGTGATCGCGTACTGGTTGATGTCGGACTGAATCGCCTCGGCCGCCGCGCGTTTGAGCTCGGCGGGGGCGGGGAAGTCGGGGAAGCCCTGCGAGAGGTTGACCGCGCCGTGGCGCAGCGCGACGCGCGTCATCTCGCGGATGACGGACTCGGTGAAGCGCGCGGCCTTTCGCGAGACGCGGCTTTTCGTTGAAGCGGCTGGTCTGGTCATTGTAAAGTTACCGGCGCGCGCCGCGGGGGCGCGACCCCTGACAACGGACGCGCGGATGCTCGCACACTTCCCGCGCCGCGGGCAAACCGCGAACCTGAAGGTATGGCCGACGAGAGCAAATGCCCGATGGGGCGGCACGCGTGGCTGGCGACGTTTCTGGTCGTCGCCTTCGTGCTGATCTTCGCCTCGAAGAAACTCGGCCTGCTCTGACGGCCGCCTCCGCGCGCCCGGTGCGCCTCGTCCGCGACGACGCGCACCGGCCTCGCGCCCACTCCCGAACGACCCGGAAGCTCTGCCGAAACTTTCGACCGGAAAGGTGAAACCCCCCGATGTTCGCAAGAGTCCTGCGCTACGTGCGCCTGCCGCTGCTGCTGATCCTGATCTACGCCGTGCTGCGCTTCCTGATGGGGCCGGTCTTCGGCAGGCCCTACGCCCCGCGCGGCAACGCCGTCTTCTCCGTCCTCGGGCTGGCCGTCGTCAGCGGCCTCTACTTCGGCGCGATGTCGAACCGGGTGGGCCGCTTCTCGTGGAAGGGTACGCTGCTCACCGGCTACGTCATCGGGCTGTGGGCGCAAGTCCTGATCTTTCTGGCGACGCTGCTCAGCTACTTGGCCGGCGTCGAAGCGACTTCTTACTACACGCACTGGGACTCGCTCAACGTCCCCGAAGGCACGTCGGTGCCGATGGGGCAGGCGATGATCTCGCGCGCCGTCGGCCTCGCCTTCGGCCCGCTGCT
Organism: Pyrinomonadaceae bacterium; assembly: GCA_036567125.1. Taxonomy (GTDB): domain Bacteria; phylum Acidobacteriota; class Blastocatellia; order Pyrinomonadales; family Pyrinomonadaceae; genus JAIVGV01. The sequence goes on from DATCVD010000239.1 coordinate 2,337, forward strand.
GCCGACGGTCGCGGCGCTCCTCGGCCGCCTCGTCTTCGGCCCGCTCGCGCCGCGCGGCGAGGAGTGAATAGCCGTTAGCCGTTAGCTGTGAGCCGTTAGCCGTTAGCCGTTAGCTAAAACATAAAACAGAAGGTGGGAGGAAGCGATTTTTCATCGCCTCCCGCCTTCTTCTTTTTCTGAAAGCTAACGGCTAACGGCTAACGGCTCACAGCTACTCCGGCGGCGCTTCCTGCTCGGCGGCCTGCTTGCGGAGCTGGTCGATGACGGAGCGGATGGCGGGGGCGAGGCGGCCTTCGGGCGCGAGTTCGAGGTACTTTTCGTAGGCCGCGACCGCGCCCTTGTAGTCCTCCGCGCGCTCCAACGATTCGCCGAGCAGTTGGTAGACGACCGGCTCGGTGTCGGCGAGTTGCGCGAGCGCCTTGCGGTAGCTGGCGGCGGCCGCGGCGTAGTCGCCGTTTTCTTGCAGGATGACGCCCGTGCCGGTGTGCGCTTCGGGCTGGAAGCCGCGCCCCTCGCGGACGGCGCGCGCGTAGGCGGCGAGCGCGGCCTCGTCGTC
>DATCVD010000240.1:0-3473 GCA_036567125.1 Pyrinomonadaceae bacterium
CGCGGCCGCCGCCACCGCCACCGCCGCCCTCGGCGCGGGGCCGGGCCTCGTTAACGGTGAGCGGGCGGCCCTGATAATCCTTGCCGTTGAACTGCTCGATGGCGGCCGTCGCGCCCTCCTGCGTCGCCATCTCGACGAAGCCGAAGCCGCGCGAACGGCCCGTCTCGCGGTCGGTCACGACCGAGGCGTTCTCCACCTCGCCGGCCGCCGCAAACAGCTCCTGCAAATCCTCGCCCGTCACGCGGAAGGGCAGGTTCCCCACGTAAAGTCTCGTTGCCATTTCCTAAGTTCCTTTTCTCTGAGGAGGAAGCGCGGGCGCTGCTGCTTACAGGGAGGCAGTCTGGTGGGGCTGTTCTCTGGAAGCCTTCTTCGGCGACTTGCGCCCGGTGCTCTAACAGTCTCTGCTAACTGGCGAGAGCGTCTCCTGACCTGACCAAACCGACCTCGCTCTCTCTTCAGCCGAACCGGGTCGCCGAAACCTTCGCGTCACGGGCAGGCGCGTCAGGCGCTGACGCGCGAGAGCAGGGAGCCTGAACGGCGAAAAGTATGCCCGGAAACCGGGCGCGAACGCAAGGGCCATCGGGCGGGCGGCGCGGCCGCCGATTGCGCTTGAAATGCGATCCCTTTTGGCGCAGAATAAACGCGTTAGAGAACGAGAGTCACGACGATAACGCCCGGCCGGCCGCTCGGGACGAACGCGCGGCCATCGACCATTCCGTAAACCTCGTCCCCGCGACCGAGTGCTTGAGGCCCTGCGGTCACACGCGAGCGCCCCCGAAATGATCGGCCAAACCATCTCCCACTACCGCGTCCTCAGCCTCCTCGGCGAGGGCGGCATGGGCGCGGTTTACGTCGCGGAGGACTCGCGGCTCGGCCGCAAAGTCGCCATCAAAATCCCGCACGCCGCGCCGGGGGCCGACAACTCCTTCCACGCCCGCTTCCTGCGCGAGGCGCGCTCCATCTCGCAGCTCTCGCACCCGAACATCGCGACCGTCTTTGACTACGGCGAGACCGACGCCGGCCGCCCCTTCATCGTCATGGAGCTGGTCGAGGGGCGCGAGCTGGGCGATCTGCTGCGCGAGGGCGGGCTGACGCTGGGGCGCGCCGTCGAGATCGTCCGCGAGGTCGCCTCGGCGCTCGCCGAGGCGCACCTGCGCGGCGTCGTCCACCGCGACGTCAAGCCGTCGAACGTCGTCGTCAACTCGCGCGGCGCGGTGAAGGTCTTGGACTTCGGGCTGGCGAAGCTCGTCAGCGAGGGCCAGCACGCGGCCTCGACGCCCGAGGCCGAGACGCTGATGAAGTTCCGCACGCGCTCCGATCTCCTCGTCGGGACGCCCCTCTACCTGTCGCCCGAACAGGCGAAGGGCGTCGAGGTCGATCCGCGCAGCGACCTGTTCGCGCTCGGCGCGCTCCTGTACGAGTGCGTCACGGGGCAGCCCGCCTTCTCCGGCGCGACCGTGATGGAGATCGCCGCGCAGATCATCCACGTCGATCCGCCCGTCCCTTCGTCCGTCAACCCGGACGTGCCGGCCGAGCTGGATCGCGTCACGCTCAAGGCGTTAGCCAAGCGGCCGGAAGATCGCTACCAGTCGGCCGGCGAGATGATCGAGGACTTGCGCCGCGTCGGCGTGCTGCTCGCGGGCGGCGACGCCGGGCACGTCGCCGCGCTGCCGAACTCGCCGGCCGCGCGCACGGTGGCGATGGCCCCGCGCCCCGCGACCGAGCCGCGCGCCTCCGTGATCATGACGATCTCGGAGAACCTGCGCCGGCCGCGCCTGTCGCTCGCCGCCGTGCTCGGCCTGCTCGCCGCCACCGCCGGCGTGATCATGGTCGCGATGTGGATCACGCAGGCCAAAGCGCACGTGCCGCTGCCGGAGGCCGAGCGGCTGGCCGAGACGGGCGCGGACTTCCTGCGCGAGGGCGCGTACTGGCACGCCGGCAAGACGCTCCAGCGCGCCGTCGATCTGGACAAGAGCTACCCGCTGGCGCACGCGCGACTGGCCGAGGCGCTGATGGAGCAGGACTACATCGACCGCGCCAACGAGTCGCTGGTGCTCGTGCGCCGGCTCGTGCCCAACTCGTCGGCCCTGCCCGAGCGCGACCGCCTCTACCTGGAGGCCGTGACGGCCACGGCCACGCGCGACTTCTCGGCCGCCGTCGCCGCCTACGATCAGATCGCGCAACGGTGGCCCGCCCCCTCGGCCTACGTCGATCTCGGCCGCGCCTACGAGCGCCGGCAGGAGGCGGGCGACTTCGACCGCGCGGCCCGCGCCTACCTCGAAGCGACGCAGCGCGACCAGAACTACGCCACGGCGTACCTGCGGGTCGGCAACCTCTACGCGCGGCGGCGCGAGTACCTCGCCGCGACCTCGGCCTACGAGCGCGCCGAGTCGATCTACAAGGGGCGCGGGCTGACCGAGAGCCGCTGCGAAGTCATCTACCTCCGCGGCTCGATGCTCGCCGGCCGCGGCCTGATCAACGAGGCCCGCGAGCAGTTCCAGCAGGCCATCGTCATCGCGCAGACGAACGACTACGACGCCAAGCAGGTCAACGCGCTGCTGCAACTGAGCGCGGTCGAGTACGCCCAGAACAACACGAACGGCGCGGTGCAGCACGCCCGCGAGGCCATCGAGCTGGCCGAGCGCGCCGGCCTCGAAAACCTCGTCGCCCTCGGCCACATCGATCTCGGCAACGTCTACTTCGCGGCCGGCAAGCTGGAGGAGGCCGAGAAGTACCTGCGGCAGGGCCTCAGCTACGCCGAGCGCAACAAGGCGCGGCGCGTCCGCGCCAAGGCCCTGATCAATTTGGGGAGCTTCAGCGTGCAGAGCGGCGCGCCCGACGAGGGCGTCCCGCTCGTCCAAGAAGCCATGGCCTTCTATCAGGCCGGCGGCTACCGCTCCGAGACCGCCATCGCCCACTCCATCCTCGGCCGCGCCGCGCGGCTGAAGGGCAACTACAAGGAGGCCCTCGAAGCCTTCAACCGGCAGCTCCAACTCGCCGAGCAGGTGGACGAGCCGGCGCAGGCCGCGTCCGCGCACACCGAGATCGGCAACGTCCTGCTGCGGCAGGACGAGCACCCGGCCGCGCTCAAGCACTTCGACCAGTGCTACCGGATCGAGAAGTCTCTCGGGCGGGCGCTGCGCGTCGGCTACTGCCTCCTGCTGCGCGCCGACGCGCTCTGGCCCGTCGGCCGCCCCGACGAGGCCCGCGCCGCGCTCGAAGAGGCGCGCGGGATCGTCGAGGAGGCCCGCAGCAACAACAACGCGGACTTGCTCGCCGGCATCCACCTGACGGGCGCGGACGCGGCCATCAGTCAGGGCCGCCCCGACGACGCGAAGCGGTTGGTGGCGCAGGCCCTCACCGTCATCAGCCAGAAGAACAAGCGGCGCGTCGCCAAGGCGAAGCTGACGCTGGCCGTGGCGCAGGCGCGCTCCGGCGACGCGACGGCCCGGAGCACGGCTGCCGACGCGCTC
>DATCVD010000241.1:0-2166 GCA_036567125.1 Pyrinomonadaceae bacterium
GCCCGTCCCGCCCCGGCGCAGGCCGCCGGCCCGCGCCCGGACACCCCTGCCTGCTTGCCTCGCGTCCGGCCGTTCCCTTATAATCCGCCTCTTGCACGGAGCGCGGCGGCGTTGTCCGAGTGGGTTCGCGCCCACTTTTTATTTTGGGCGCGAGGTTTTTTGGACGGGGGAGAGCGGGATGGAGCCGGCGGAGATCGAGGGGCGCATCAGGGACATCGTCGAGCGCGTGGCGACCGAACAGGGGTTCGAGCACGTCCACACGGAGATCGGCGTGCTGGGCCGGAACGCCTCGGTGCGCATCTTCATCGACAAGCCGGGCGGGGTGACGCACGAGGACTGCTCGGCCGTCAGCCACCACGTGGGCACGATCCTCGACGTGGAAGACTTCATCAGTTCGACGTATAACCTCGAAGTCTCCTCGCCCGGCCTCGAACGCGGCCTCTACAAGCTGGCCGACTACGAGCGGTTCGCCGGCCGGCAGGCGAAGGTGAAGACGCGGCAGGCCATTAACGGGCAGCGCAACTTCCGCGGCCGCATCGTCTCGGTCGAAGGCGACACGGTCGCCTTCGACGACATGACGAGCGGGCGCGTCACGTTCCCCGTCGCGTCGGTCGTGAAGGCGAACCTTGAGATCGACGTGGAAGAGGAGTTCCGCCGCGCCGAAGAGCGCGAGCGGGCCGCCAAACAGGCGGCGGGCAGCACAACCGAATAACAACTGAATAGCCGCGCCGCTTCCCCGCCCCGCGAAAGCCGGGAGACGGGACGGGCGGGGCGGAGTCGGGAACCGAAAAGTTTATGAGCGCATCCATCGGCCAGAGCATCGACACGCTGTGCAAGGAGAAGGGGATCGACCGCGAGATCGTCATCGAGGCGATGAAGGAGGCGGTGCGCGCGGCGGCGCGGCGGCAGTTCAAGTCGGGCGAGGAGATCGAGGTCGAGTGGTCGAACGAGACGGGCATCGAACTGTTCGCGCAGAAGGTGATCGTCGAGGAGGTGACGAACCCCGGCCGCGAGATGTCGCTCGAAGAGGCGCGCGAGCTGGCCGGCGACGAAGTCGACGTGGGCGACGAGCTGCAAATCCCGCTGCCGATGGAGGAGATGGGCCGCATCGCCGCGCAGACCGCCAAGCAGATCCTCTTCCAGAAGGTCAGGGACGCCGAGCGGCAGAACATCTACGAGCAGTACATCGACAAGGTCGGCGATCTGATCAACGGCTTCACCAAGCGGTTCGAGCGCGGCGACATCGTCGTCGATCTCGGCACGGTCGAGGCGATTCTGCCGCGCAAGGAGCAGTCGCGCGGCGAGCAGTGGAATCAGGGCGAGCGCATCCGCGTCGTCATCAACGACGTGCTGAAGGAGTCGAAGGGGCCGCAGATCGAGGTCTCGCGCTCGTCGCCGGAGCTGCTCAAGCGCCTGTTCGAGATGGAGGTGCCGGAGATTTACGACGAGACGGTCGTCATCAAGTCGGCCGTGCGCGAGCCGGGCGAGCGCGCCAAGATCGCCGTCGCCTCGAACGAGCGCGACGTCGATCCGGTGGGCGCGTGCGTCGGCATGAAGGGTTCGCGCGTGCAGGCGATCATCCGCGAGTTGCGGGGCGAGAAGATCGACATCATCGAGTGGTCGGAGGAGCCGTCGGTCTTCGCCGCCAACGCGCTCTCGCCGGCGAAGGTCAATCAGGTTCGCATCACCGACATCGAGAAGCGGCAGATGGAGGTGATCGTCAACGAGGATCAGCTCTCCCTCGCCATCGGCAAGCGCGGCCAGAACGTGCGGCTGGCGACGAAGCTGGTCGGGTGGAACATCGACATCCGCAGCGAGGAGGAGATCAAGCGCGAGGTCGCCGAGCAGATGGGCGCGCTGATCGCCTCGGGCGGCCCCGTCCCGCTGACCGTCATCGACGGCATCACGGCCGCGACCGCGCAGGCCTTGAACGAGCGCGGCATCGAAGACATCGACACGCTCGCCGCCGTCCCGCTCGACGATCTGGTCGAATTCCTCGACACCTCGCTCGACGAGGCGCAGGCCATCCTCGATTCGGCGCAGCAGATCATCGCCGCGCGCGAGCGCGCCCTGCAAGGGGGCGAGGGCGAAGAGGGCGAAGGCGCTGAGGGCGAAGGCGCTGAGGGCGGCGAGGGCGTCGGAGAAGGCGCGGCCGCCGTCGCCACC
>DATCVD010000242.1:0-13160 GCA_036567125.1 Pyrinomonadaceae bacterium
GCCTCGCTCACACGACAGCAAAGGCGGCCGACGCCGCCACGACGCGCGCGCCCGCGCAACCGTCAAGAGCCGCACGCGCGCCGACACCGAGCCGCGCGGCGGAGAAAGGATCGAACAGTGAAACTCCTCGCGCGCCCCGCCGCGGCGTCGCTTATCTTCTTCGCGTGCGCGCTCCTCTGCCCCGCGCAGTCGGCCGCGCCGAAGCAGCAACAGCAGCCGTCGCCGCCCGCGCTCGCGCTCGGCGAGTGGAGAGAGTTTGCGCCCGCGGGCGGGGGTTTTTCAATCCTCTTCCCCGGCACGCCCGTACCGGCCACGAGCACGAAGCGCATCGACGACCGGCGCTCGATAGAACTCCATGCCTACATTCTGAATCGCCCGCCGCTTGAGTGCGGCGTCGCCTACGCCGACTACCCCATCCGCGTCGGCGACCCGGCGGGCGCGCGCGCCCTCCTCGACAGCGCCGCGAAAGCCGTGACCATGAACGGCGGCCAACTGCTGAGCTTCACGGAGATCGCGCACGAAGGCCATCCGGGGCGGATGCTCCGCGGCCGGAGAGCCACCGGCAATATCTTGCGCGCCAAGAGCGTGCTCGTCGGCGCGCGCAAGTACGAGATCGCCTGCGTCACGCCGCCCGGCGGCGCGTCGGCCGAGACCCTGCGCTAGTACGACGACGTGGTCGCGAAGTTCATCGACTCCTTCAAGCTCGCCGCCGCGCGGCCGGAGAGCGCCTCCGGGCCGTCAGGCCCAATCGGCCCGCCGCCGGGCGTGCCCGACGACGCGGTGCCGGTCGCGCTCGACGCGGCGCAGCCCGGCGAAGTCGATCAGTACCTCTTGGATCACCCGCGGTAGGTTTACGGGAAGCGCGCGGAGGGCGCGAGCGACTTGGTGGCCCACGCCGACCAAGGCAGGGTCAAGCAGGGCGCGGTCGTCTCCAAGCCGGAGCCGCCATACCCGGCCGCCGCGAAGGCCGCGCGCGTGAGCGGCACGGTCGTCGTGTGGGTGGTGGCTGACGAGGAGGGCGAGGTCGTCGCGGCGCAGGTCTTGAGCGGCCACCCGCTGCTGCGCCCCTCGACCCTGAAGGCCGCCCGCGAGGCGCGCTTCAAGCCGACCCTGCTCGACGACAAGCCCATCAAAGTTCTCGGCATGATCACCTACAGCTTCCAACTCCGGTGACGGCGGCGGCGCGACGAGTTAAAAAGCTGTTAGCTGTTAGCTGTTAGCTGTTAGCTAAAAACTGTCAGTCGTTCCGCGGCCGGCTGCCCGTTGCGCGTGCTGCGCGGCCGGGGCGGCACGCGGTTCGAGGCCCGAGCCGCACGGGAACGGAATAATTGACAACGGAACAACTGACAGCGGACGGCTGACAACGGACATTGATTTAAAGCTAACAGCTAATCGCCAACAGCTCCCTTGCACGACACACGACACGCCTACGTCGGCCTCGGCTCGAACCTCGGCGACCGCGCCGCCCACCTCGTGCTCGCCGTGCGCGGCATGCTGGACGCCGGCCTGTGCGTCTCGCGCCTCTCGTCGATCTACGAGACCGAGCCGGTCGGCGTCGCCGCCGATCACCCGCCCTACCTCAACATGGTCGCCGAGCTGTCGCTCGCGACGATGAAGTTCACGCCGCGGCAGGTGCTCGCGCGCCTGCTCCGCGTCGAGTACGCGCTGGGCCGCCGCCGCACGCGGCCGCTCGCCCCGCGCACCATCGACCTCGACCTGCTCGTCCACGCCGCAGAGCACTCGGACAACGAAATCCTGCGGCTCCCGCACCCGCGCCTCCACCTGCGCCGCTTCGTCCTCGCCCCCCTCGCCGAACTCGCGCCCGACGCCGAGCACCCCGTGCTCCGGCAGACCTTCGCCCAACTCCTCGCCGCCGTGCCCGACGACTCGCGCGTGCGGCTGTGGCGGCCGCGGATCATCGAAGCTGAAAAGTAGAGCCGCCCGCCGGCCGTTCGACGACCCGCGGGCGGCCACACCTCGGCCCGTCCCATCCGCGACTAAGGCGCGACCTTGAGGAACACGTCCCACGCCCAGCGGCCGACACGCGCGCCCCGCGCGTCGTCCACCTTCGCGCGGTAACGGAACTCGTTGCCGTGCTCGTCTGTTCGCTTCGACTCCTTGTACGAGAGGTGCAGGCGGGCGATGTCTAGCGCGGGCAGCGTGTACAGTTCCGCGGGCTGAGAGACGCCGTCGTGGTTTGCGTCCTGCCACAGCCGCAGGGAGGCGAAGGCCGCGTCGCTCGGATCAATCACGCCGTCCGCGTTGCCGCCGTGGGCCGGCCTGTCGAACTCGGCCAGCGCGAGGAAGCCGTTCTTGCCCTGCCCTTGAGGCGGTTGCGGCTGCGGCGTGAAATTGCCGAACAGCCCCGCACCGCTATTCCCACTTCTTCCGTAAGTTCCCTTCGCAAGTGAACGACTGGGCCTGAATTCCTATGGAGGACGGATTGCAGACCGCCCGGGCCGTGGTGGCGGCGGCGGGGAGGGCGATGAGCGCCAACAATACGAGTAACGGCCTTCGCATCAGTTCACCCCCTTCTGATTGCGGCGCATCTCTTTAATCTTCTCGTACAACTTTTTGTCGTGCTCGCGGACGCGCTCGTCCCCTTCCTGCGTCCCGTCCGTGAACGTCGCCGCGCAGACGAAGAGAGGCTTGTCGGGTTCGAGGGCCACGGCCCGGAATTGGTCAGTCCTCTCGCCGTATGCGGGGACGGCGTCATCCTCCTGATAGATCACTCCGGGGAGCACGATAGTTCGGCTGCACTCGGTGCGCGAGGAGTACCCAAGCTCCTGCATCATCGAACAGAACGAGACGCACGCGACCGGCTTGTGCGAGTCGTTCCGCACGGTCAGGAGTAAGTAATCCACCCCGCCGGACGACTCGATCTCCGCTTTCTCGACCCGCAGGCTCTTGACGAGGGAGACGATTTTCGGCGGCTTCTGTAATCGACGCCTCGCCGCGAGTTCTTGCCCGTCGGGGCGGGCGGGCGTCTGCGTTTGAGCGGCCGGCCCGCCCGCCCCTATCAGGGCGAAAGAGGCCGACACGAACAGGCTGATCGGCAACCAAGTGGATTTTTTTATACGCCCCCTCCGGCGGGTGAGTTGAGTTAAGGAGACAGCGAATGGCGGAATCCGTGAGGATTTCGTCAACGAGTGCCGGGCGACTTCCCTCGTTCGACAGGCCATCTATTCTCCCGCCCCCAATTCAGAGTCAATACTATTTGCAAGCCCCCCCGCAACTGCCTATAATTCCGCCTCACCTCGAAACGGCCCCGGACAATTTCAGAGCGACCAACCGAAGATGGCATACCTCAAACAGCAGCGCCCCGAGAAGGTGACTGTGCCGAGCGTGCGCGCCAGCAAGGAGCGCGGCGAGCGGCTCGTCTGCCTGACCGCCTACGACTACCCGACCGCGCGCATCGTGGACGAGGCCGGGACGGACATCATCCTCGTCGGCGACTCGGTCGGCAACGTCGTCCTCGGCTACGACACGACCGTCCCCGTCACGCTCGACGAGATGGTCGCGCACACGCGCGCCGCGCGCCGCGGCACCCAGCGCGCCCTGCTCGTCGCCGACATGCCCTACGGCTCCTACCACACGGGCGAGACGGACGCCGTGCGCTCCGCCCTGCGGCTCATCAAGGAGGGCGGCGCGGAGGCCGTCAAGTTGGAAGGGGGCCGGAACCGCGCCGACGTGATCCGCCGCTTGGTCTCCGAAGAGATCCCCGTGATGGGCCACATCGGCTTGACGCCGCAGTCGGTCAACAAGCTCGGCGGCTTCCGCCTGCAAGGCAAGACGGCCGAGGCCGCGCGCGAGATCGTCGCGGACGCGCGCGCCGTCGAGGCGGCGGGCGTCTTCGCCATCGTCCTCGAAGTCATCCCGCGCGAGATCGCGCGCCTCGTGACCGCGGCCGTCTCCGTCCCGACCATCGGCATCGGCGCGGGCGAGCACTGCGACGCGCAGATCCTCGTCACGCACGACCTCGTCGGCTTCTCGTTTAGCCCGACGCGCCCGCGCTTCGTCCGCCAGTACGTGGACTTGCGCGCGCAGATGACCGAGGCCGTCACGCGCTACGCCGAGGACGTGCGCGCGGGCGCGTACCCGGCCGAGAACGAGTCCTACCCGCTCCCCCGGGAGGCCGCCGCCGAACTCGAAGCGGAACGGACAGCCGCCGGCAGCCAGCCGTCGGCCCTCAGCGATCAATCCAAGTGCTGACCGCGTGTTAAAATTACGTCTCCACTCCAAGCCGCCGCGAGCGGCTTAACTTTTGGACGTCATTCAAAACTTTGAGCGCCACCCATAGCTAACGGCTAATCGCTAACGGCTAACGGCTTCACCATGGAAATCATCAACCGCAGCCAGCGGATGCGTTCGGTCTCGCGCAAGATGCGCCGCGAGGACAAGTCGGTCGGGCTGGTCCCGACGATGGGGTCGCTCCACGAGGGCCACCTCTCGCTCGTGCGCGAGGCCCGGAGGATGTGCGACACGGTCGTCGTCTCGATCTTCGTCAACCCGAAACAGTTCGGCCCCGGCGAGGACTTCGAGCGCTACCCGCGCGACCTCACCAAAGACACGATGCTGCTCGGCGACTACAACGTCGATTACATCTTCGCGCCCGCGCCCGAAGAGATCTACCCGAAGAACTTCTCGACCTACGTCGAAGTCGCCGGCCTCTCCGATCAGCTCGAAGGCGCGGCCCGCCCCGGCCACTTCCGCGGCGTCGCCACCGTGCTGACGATCCTCTTCAACGTCGTCCGCCCCGACTTCGCCTTCTTCGGGCAGAAGGACGCGCAGCAGACGATGGTCGTGCGCCGTCTGGTGCGCGATCTGGCCTTCGAGACCGAGATCGTCGTGCTGCCGACGGTGCGCGAGGACTCCGGCCTCGCCTACTCGTCGCGCAACGCCTACCTCGAAACGGACGACCGCCGCGCCGCGGCGATTCTGTACCGCGCGCTCGCCCACGCCGAGTCGGCCTACGCCGAGGGCGAGCGCTCGGGCAAGAAGCTCTCCGAGATCATCCGCGCCGACATCACTCGCGAGCCGCGCGCGGAGGTCGAGTACGTCGCGATCAACGACGCCGACACGCTCGAACGCCTCGACCGCCTCGACGACCGCCCCGTCCTCATCTCGCTCGCCGTCCGCTTCGGCAAGACCCGGCTCATCGACAACATCATCCTCAACCGCGCGCGCTCGGGCAAAACCGGCGCGCTCGTCCTGCCCTGAGCGCGCGCCTGCGTGGAGGTCGAACCGTCATGTTCTGTCCGACGTGCGGCGCGGAGGCGAGCGAGGGGCTGAGCTACTGCAAACGCTGCGGCGCGAGGCTCGGCGCGGCGCGGCCGGACGACGCGCGGCCGAAGGTGGCGGGGCTGGTCTGGGCCGTCTCGCTCGCCGTCGCGGTCGTCACGTTCGGCGGGTTCTTAGTCTTCCTCGGCTTCATGGTCGAGTTCGGCAGGGACGCATCGAACATGGTGCTGCTGCTGTTCGCCCTGCTGCTCCTCGTCGTGTTCTCCATCGATTACCTGCTCGCGCGCCAGCTCTCCCGCCTGATCAGCTTCCACCTCCACGGCACCGCCGCGCCCCCCGGCGAACAACTCAGACCGGCCGCGCCGCCGCCCGCCCAACTCGAAGCCCCGCGCGCGCCCGCCTACGGCGCGCTCGAACAGACGACGCGCACGCTCGGCGCGCTCGAACAACCCACCCGCACGCTCGACCCCGCGCCCGAAGAACGCGAGCCGCGCTGACGGGAGAGGGTTTCAGGATTTAGGAATTAGGATTCAGGATTCAGGTCGGAAGGCCGCCCGAACCTGAATCCTGAATCCTGACTACCGAATCCTATAACCCTGTCCTCGTTTCAGTTCCGCCCCTCCCGTCATATAAAATCAACGGGCATGTCCGAAACGAAGAAACAGAAAGCCCACGTCGAGTTTGTCTTAAACGGCGAGGCGGTCGAGGTGGCCTTCGCGCCGCACAAGACGCTGCTCGAAGTCCTGCGCGAAGACCTGAGCCTGACGGGCACGAAGCACGGCTGCGAACTCGGCGAGTGCGGCACGTGCGCCGTGCTCGTCGACGGCCGCTCGATCCTCTCGTGCCTGATGCTCGGCCTCGACGCCGAGGGCCGCCGCGTCGAGACGGTCGAGGGGATGGCGACGACAGACGGCCTCCACCCGCTGCAAGAGACCTTCGCCGACACGGGCGCGGCCCAGTGCGGCTACTGCACGCCCGGCTTCCTGCTCGTCGCCAAAGAACTGCTCGCGCACAACCCGCGGCCGTCGCGCGACGAGATCAAAGACGCGCTCGCCGGCAACCTCTGCCGCTGCACCGGCTACATCAAAATCTACGAGGCGGTCGAACTCGCCGCCGCGCGGATGAGGGGCGAGGAGATGGAGCTGCCGCGCGAGAGCGTGTACGGCCTCGAATAAGAACTCGCCCGCCGCCCGCGCCGAATCAGCCCGCACGCTTCGACGAGACGCGACGGCCGGCGCGGCGCGAACAACCGACCACTGACCCCGATCACCGATCACCGACAGATGAGCAAAAACGGCAACAACGGAAATCTAAGAGTCGTCGGCAAGCCCTTCCGCAAGGTGGACGCGCGCTCGAAGTGCACGGGCCAGACGAAGTTCGCGGACGACATCACGCTGCCGCGGATGCTCCACTGCAAGATCCTCCGCTCGGACGAGCCGCACGCGCTGATCAAAAAGATCGACGCGACGAAGGCGCTGCGGCTCCCCGGCGTCCACGCCGTCATCACGGGCGACGACCTGCCCGTCCCTTACGGCATCCTGCCCGTCAGTCAGGACGAGCACGCGCTCTGCGTCGGCAAGGTCAGGATGGTCGGCGACCCGGTCGCCGCCGTCGCCGCCGTCGACGAGGACACGGCCTTCGAGGCGATGAACCTGATCGAGGTCGAGTACGAGCCTCTGCAATCAATCACGAGCGTCGAAGAGGCCGTATTGATCGACGAGCCGCGCATCCACGACTACGGCGATCACGGCAACATCCACAAGCAGGTGCACCTCGAATTCGGTGACCTCGAAGCCGGCTTCCGCGAGGCCGACCACGTCCGCGAGGACGTGCTGTTCTTCGAGGGCAACACGCACCTGCCGATGGAGCAGCACGCCTCCGTCGCCCACTTCGACCCGGACGACAAGCTGACCCTCTGGTCTTCGACGCAGACGCCGCACTACGTCCACCGCGCGCTCGCCAAAACTCTGGGCCTGCCGGCCGCGCACATCCGCGTCATCGCCACGCCGAACGGCGGCGGCTTCGGCGGCAAGAGCGACCCCTTCAACCACGAGGTCGTCGTCTCGAAGCTCTCGATGATCACGCGCCGGCCCGTCAAAGTCGTGCTCACGCGCGAGGAGGTCTTCTACTGCCACCGCGGCCGCCACCCCGTCCTGATGAAGATCAAGACGGGCGTGAAGCGCGACGGCTCGATCACGGCGATGGACTTCGAGTCGTACCTCGACGGCGGCTCTTACGGCTCCTACGGCGTCGCCTCGACCTTCTACACCGGCGCGCTGCAAACCGTCACCTACGAAGTCCCGCGCTACCGCTTTCGGGGCTTGCGCGCCTTCACCAACAAGCCGCCCTGCGGGCCGAAGCGCGGGCACGGCACGCCGCAGCCGCGCTTCGCCGTTGAAGTGCAGCTCGACAAGATCGCCGAAGACCTGAAACTCGACCCGGCCGAGATTCGCCTGCGCCACTTGGCGAAGCCCTATTCGGTCACGGCCAACTACCTGCGCCTCGGCTCGATGGGACTCGGCAAGTGCATCGAAAAAGTCGTCGAAGGCTCCGACTGGAAGAACAAGTTTTCCAATTGGGATCGCGAGAACCGGAAACTCCCCGCGGGCAAGGGGATCGGCCTCGCGTGCAGCTCCTACATCTGCGGCGCGGGCCTGCCCATCTACTGGAACTCGATGCCGCACTCGGGCGTCCAGCTCGGCCTCGACCGGCAGGGCGGCGTCCGCGTCCAGTGCGGCTCGACCGACATCGGGCAAGGGTCGGATTCGGTGCTCGCCTACATCGTCGCCGAGGTGCTCGGCATCGACCCGTTCGACATCCGGGTGGTGACGGCCGACACCGATCTCACCCCCGTCGATCTCGGCAGCTATTCGAGCCGCGTCACGCTGATGACCGGCAACGCGGCGCTCCAAGCGGCCGAGCGCGCGCGCGAACTGCTCACACTAGCCGTCGCTGAGAAGTTGAACGTCCCCGGCGACAACCTTTCTTTCGCTGACCGTCGCGTCTTCGACGTCGAGAACCCGGAGGTCGGCGTCACGTTCGCCGAGGCGGTCGTGTTGGCCGAGTCGAAGTTCGGCACCATCGGCACGGTCGGCAGCTACACGCCGCCGCGCTCGCCCGGCAAGTTCAAAGGCGCGGGCGTCGGCCCGTCGCCCGCCTACAGCTACTCGGCCTGCGTCGCGGAAGTCGATGTCGACGCGGAGACCGGCATGGTCGTGGTCGAGCGCGTCTGGATCGGGCACGACGTCGGGCAGTCGATCAACCCGATGCTCGTGATGGGGCAGGTCGAGGGCGGCGTCTACATGGGGCTAGGCGAGGCGCTGATGGAGGAGATGACGTACCGCGCGAACCGCAACGTCGTCCACAAGTTCCCCTCGATGCTCGAATACAAAAGCCCGACCACGCTCGAAATGTGCGACGTGAAGACTTACCTGATTGAGGACGCCGACCCGAACGGCCCGTACGGCGCGAAGGAGGTCGGGCAAGGCCCGCTCCTGCCCGTCATGCCCGCCGTCGCCAACGCGGTTTACGACGCCGTCGGCGTCCGCGTGGACGAAGTCCCCGTCACGCCGGAGAAAGTGTTAAAGGCCCTGCAAGCCAAACGACAGGGCAAGCCCGCGCGCTACGGCCCGAAGGGCGTGCCGCAAGTCACTTGGCCCGAACCGCTCAAGGTGCTCACGCCCGCCGAGGGCGGCGACGGCAAAGAGATGCCGCGCGTCGCGGTTCATTCGTGAAAATTAGCAGGGCAGGGCGACGATGAAACTGCCGAACGGCGAACGCGCGGTCGTCGCCGTAGAGAAGTTACGGGACTACGCGCTCAACCCGAATCACGGCGGGGGCAAACACAAGGCGCGCGTGTTCCGTTCGGCACTAGGGTCAACACAGGGGGACGCCGAGCGTTTGCGGCTGATGGTGCTTGAAGCGGCTCGCACCGGCGAGGCGAGGCGACGCCGGGCAAGCCGATGCCGCACGGTCAGATGTACGTCCTGAATTTCGACGCGCAGGGCATACAAGGGATCGTGACCGTCCGCACGGCTTGGATCGTCGAGACCGGCACTGACTTTCCGCGCCTCGTCAGTTGTTACGTGAGGTGGGGTGTGATGGACGAAATCAAACTGCTCGACGTTGTCGCCTTGCTCGAAGACGTGCCGTCCGAAGGGCTGCGCCGCGGCGAGGTCGGCACGATTGTTGAAGTCTTCGCCGACCGGCCCGGCCTGCCGGGGGCTTTTCTGGTCGAGTTTAGCCACGACTCCGGCGAAGCCTACGCCTTCGCAACGCTGCGCGCCGAACAACTGCTCCAACTCCACCACCGCAAACAGGACGCGGCCTGAAAGCTTAAGACGTTGGCGACTCCGCCGCACGTGGCAGCTCATTCGCAGGGCTAAGAAAGTTTATTGAACCATCATGATGAGACTTCCTAAATTCGCCTATCACGTGCCGCGCACCGTGGGGGACGCGGTGAGGATGATGGGCGACGCCGGCCCGGAGGGGCGGTTCGTGGCGGGCGGGACGGACTTGTACCCGAACATGAAGCGGCGGCAGCAGACGCCGCGCGTGGTCATCTCGGTGACGCGGCTCGCGGAGCTGGGCCGCGTCGAGGGCGACGGGCGCGAGGGGTTGAGGATCGGGGCGGGCGTCAGCCTGACGGAGCTGTGCGAGCACCCGGTCGTGAACCGCGATTACCCGGAGGTGGCCGCCGCCGCGCGGACGATCTCGACGCCCGTGCTGCGCAACATGGGGACGGTCGGCGGCAACCTTCTGCTCGACACGCGCTGCAATTACTACGATCAGAATTACGAGTGGCGGCGCGCGATCAACTTCTGCCTGAAGAAGGACGGCGACGTGTGCTGGGTCGCGCCCGGCTCGTCGAAGTGCTGGGCCGTGCAGTCGTCCGACCTCGTGCCGCTGATGGTCGCGCTGGGCGCGAGGGTCAAACTCGTCTCCACGCTCGGCGAGCGCGCGGTCGACGCGGCCGGACTCTACAACGACGACGGCATCGACTACCTGCACAAGCGCCCGGACGAGCTGCTCGCGGAGGTTCAACTGCCGGCGCGCGACGGCTGGCGCGCGACCTACAAGAAGCTCAGGCGGCGCGGCGCGTTCGACTTCCCCGTGCTCGGCGTTGCCGTCCGGCTCGACGTGGAGAAGGGCGGGACGATCCGGGACGCGAAGATCGTCCTCGGCGGCGTCGCGCCCGCGCCGATGGAAGTTAAAGAGGCGGCCGCGGCGCTCGTCGGCGGCGCGCTCGACGGGGAGCGGATGCGGCAGGCGGCCGAGGCGTGCTACGTGCGCGCGCGGCCGCTCGACAACACGGACTTACTGATGAACTGGCGCAAGCAGATGGCGCGGCCCTACGTCCTGCGCGCGCTCGAAGAGTTGAAGCGCGACTAGGCGCGGCGGGCCGGAGCGCCGCCGGGCGCGGGGGTCGGCTTGAGCTTTCGGAAACAGCGCGAGCCGCGGCGTCGTTTAGTGCTGCGGCGGGCCGCGCAGGCCCGAACCCGAAAGACCCGGAGAAAATTGATGAGAAAGTTGATTCTGTTGATCGCGGCGGTCGTGCTGCTGCCCGCCGCGGCGGCCGCGCAATCGGACGCGGAGCGCGAGGCCGTCAGGCAGGCCGTGTTGGATTACGTCGAGGGCGTCTACGAGGTGAACCCGGCGCGCATCGAGCGCAGCGTCCACCCCGATCTCGCCAAGCGCGGCTTCTTCGTCAAAAAGGGCGAGACGGCGTACAGCTCGGCCGTGATGACCTACCAGCAGTTGGTCGAACTCGCCGCGACCTACAACAAGAACGGCCGCGTGCCGAAGGACGCGCCGAAGGAGGTGGTCATCTACGACATCTCCGATCAGACCGCGAGCGCGAAGCTGACGGCCGTGTGGGGCATCGACTACATCCACCTCGCCAAGTACGACGGCAAGTGGAAGTTCGTCAACGTGCTCTGGCAGTCGCCGCCGAAGCGCAACCAGTAAAAGAGAGCGACGGGCGCGGGGCGACGGGCGATGAAGTGGAAGCCGACTGACTCCGGTTCATCGCCCGTCATCCCGCGCCCGCAGTTTCTTCCCGTCGCCGCCGTCGTGCTGGCCGCGGGGCGGTCGCGGCGGATGGGGGCGTTCAAGCCGCTGCTGCCGTTCGGCGGGAAGACGGTCGCGGAGAGTTGCGTCGGCAGCTTGTCGGCGGCGGGGGTCGCGGAGATCGTCGTCGTCTTGGGTCACCGCGCGGGGGAGTTGCGCGCGGCGCTGTCGCACCTGCCCGTCAGGTTCGCGCTCAACGAGGCGGCGGGGAGCGAGATGGGCGTCTCAATCGCGCGCGGCGTCGAACGGGTGTCGGCCGAAAACTCGGCGGTGCTGATTACGCCGGTCGATTACCCGGCCGTGCCGGCGGGAGTGGTCGGGGAGTTGATCGGGGCGCACCGGCGCGAGCGGGCGCGGCTCGTCGTGCCGGAGTGGCAGGGGCGGGGCGGTCACCCCGTCCTCGTCAGCTTGGAATTGCGGGAAGAGCTGTCGCGGCTCGACGAGGCGCGCGGCCTGCGCGGGCTGTTCGACGCGCACCGCGACGAGGTCGCGCGGCTCCCGGTCGCCTCGCCTTTCGTTGCCCGCGACGTGGATACGTGGGAAGATTACCGCGCGCTGCACTCGGAAGTCTTCGGCGTGCCGCCGCCCATCGAGCGGCCGCCCCGTGACGACAATTCAGATTGACTCGGCTGTCGGGTTACCGTCCAACCGCCCGGCGGCGTCGCTCATCAAAATTATCGGCGGTCGTCCCTTTTAAGGCGCGGGCCGGCAAGCGATGAATCGACTTCGCGCCGCGCCCATCACGCCGGGAGGCCGCGAGGAGAAGCAGATGCTCAGCAAGTTCCCCCGGAAGTTGGCGGCCACCGCGTTCGCCTGCGCGCTCGCCTTCGGGCAGGCGTTCGGGACGACGGCGCGCGGCGTCGAGTTTAACCTGCGGACGGTTGACGGCGGCAGCATCACCGCGGAGATGCTGCGCGGCGACGTGGTGGTGCTGGCCTTCGGCGCGTCGTGGCTGCCGCTCTCGCGCCGGCAGGTCGAGGGCGTGCAGGGCTTGGCCGACGAGTACAGGGATCGCGATTTGCGCGTCTACTGGGTGAGCACCGACTCGGAGAAGCCGCAGTCGAAGAACTACGCGACGGACGATCAGATTCGCTCGTTCGCGCGCAAGCACGGGCTGAAGGTAGCGGTCTTGCGCGACCCGGACGGCGCGCTGTTCAGGACGATGGGCGTCGAGCGCAACCAGCTGCCGGCCGTCGTCGTCATCGACCGCGAGGGCAACGTCGCCGAGACCATCGGCGGCCTCGACCCCGAAGGCAACCTCGTCGCCAAGCTCGCGCCGCGCCTCGGCAAATTCTTCGCCGCCCGGTGAGGCTTTGAAAACTCTGTGAACGGGAAGGGCCGCTCCTTAAAAGGTGCGGCCCTTTCTGATCCGCGGCGGCCCCGACGAAGCCGCGCGCCCCGGCGACTCGGCTCAACGCCGGACTTAAAACCTCATCGCCAGCTCGTAGGCCAGACGCACCGGCAGGCCGACGACGTTCCAGTAGTCGCCCTCCAGCCTCTCGATGAAGAGCGCGGCGCGGCCCTGCGCGGCGTAGGCCCCGGCCTTGTCCGCCGGCTCGCCGGTCTCGACGTACCAGTCGATCTCCTCGTCCGTCATCCGGCAGAAGCTCACGCGCGTCCGCGCGTGCGCGACTTCCGTTCGCGAGTCCTCCGCGCGCACGAGCGCGACGCCCGTCAAAACGTCGTGCCGGCGGCCGCGCAGGCCGCGCAGCATCCGGCGCGCGTCTTCAGTGTCGCGCGGCTTCCCTAAGATTTCGCCCTCGCAGACGACGACCGTGTCCGCGCCGAGCACGAGGCCGAACAGGCGCGTGCGCGCGACGGCCGCGGCCTTCTCGCGCGCCAGCCGCTCG
>DATCVD010000243.1:0-3804 GCA_036567125.1 Pyrinomonadaceae bacterium
ACCGCCGCGACGCCGGCCGCGGCGAGCGCCCAGCCGACGGCGGGCCCGACGTAGTCCTGCCCGATGGCCTTGAAGCCCGGCAGCACCACGGGGATCGTCTCGCCTTTACTTAAACCGAGGATCGCGCCGCGCCACGCGAGCAGCCCGCCGAGCGTGACGATGAAGGCCGGGATGTTCAGGTACGCGACGAGCGCGCCCTGCGCCGCGCCGATGAGCAGCCCCGTGGCCACCCCCGCGGCGAGCGACTGCGTCAGCCCCCAGCCGAGCCACCCCTGCGTGATCGCCGCCACGCCGCCCGCCAGCCCGACCACCGAGCCGACCGACAGATCGATCTGCCCGGCGACGATGACCATCAGCATCCCCGTCGCCAGCACGCCCGTCACGGCGGCCTGCCGCATCAGGTTCGAGAAGTTGCGCGGGCCGAGGAACAGTCCCTCGGTCGCCCACTGGAACGCGATCCAGATGAGGACGAGCGCGAAGAGCATCGTGTAGGCGCGCAGCGCGTCGGTCGGAATTCGCAGCCCGCCGAGGCGCGTCTGCGTGACGACTTCCGCCTCCGCCGCGGCGGGCGCGACGTCGGCCGTCGCGGGCGGGCGATCAACTTTCGGCTCATTCGTTGACTGGCTCATAATCGGTTCGAGCAAACGTCGCCGTCAGGCGTGACGGCCGCAGAATCTACAAACCTTCGCCCCCGCCTTGATCGTCTCCGCGCAGTGCGGGCACATCTTCGTGCCGCCCATGACCGGGCGGAACACCTTGCCGAGAAGCCAGACGGCGAGGACGACCGCGGCGAGCAGAAGCAGCACCACCAGAATCTCGGTCAGGTCGAAGCTCATCGCGGTTGAGTTAGACTCCGCCTTTCATCCGGGCCGGCGAACGGAGGGCCGCTTCACGTCAGGCCGACGCGGCGCGGCGCGCGTGGCCGGTGGCGCAGGCCATCACGGCTTCGGGCGTCGCCTCGGCGCGCTTGAACTCGCCCGTGATCTTTCCTTCGTGCAGGACGACGACGCGGTCGGAGAGGCCGAGCACCTCGGGCAGCTCGGAGGAGACGAGGACGATGGCGAGTCCCCGCTCGGCGAGGCGGTTGATGAGCGCGTAAATCTCCTGCTTCGCGCCCACGTCGATGCCGCGCGTCGGCTCGTCGAGGAACAGCACCTTCGGGTTCGTCAGCAGCCACTTCGCCAGCACGACCTTCTGCTGGTTGCCGCCGGAGAGCGTGCCCGCCACCGCGAAGACCGAGTTGGCCTTCACCCTGAGTTCCTTCATCGAGCGCGCGCCGGCCGCGGCCTCCGCGTCAACGTCCGTGACGAAGCGGCCCGACAGGCGCGCGAGGCCCGCCAGCGTCATGTTGTTGAGGATGGTCTGGTCGAGCACGAGGCCGAAGCGCTTGCGATCCTCGGTGACGAACCCCAAGCCCTGCCGGATCGCCTCGGCCGGGTTGCGGATCGAGACGCGCTTGCCTTCGATCAAAATCTCCCCGCCCACCCGCCCAGTGTGCGCGCCGAAGATCGCCATCAGCAGGTCGCTCCGGCCCGCGCCCATCAGCCCGGCCACCCCCAGCACCTCGCCGCGCCGCACCGCGAAGCTCACGCCTTTGACCAGCCGCTTGCCCGCGACGTTCGGGTCTTCGACCGTCACCCTTCGCGCCTCGAAGGCGACCTCGCCGCGCTCGTGCGTGGGCGCGGGGAAGATGTCGCCGACCTCGCGGCCGACCATCCGCGCGATCACCTGCGCCTCGGTCAACTCCCTCGTCGCCGCCGTCCCGACCGTGCGGCCGTCGCGCAGGACGGTCACGCGGTCGGCGATGCGGAAGACCTCGTCGAGCTTGTGCGAGATGTAGATCATCCCGACGCCGCGCGCGCGCAGGGCGTTGAGGATGCCGAAGAGCGTCTCGACCTCGGCGCCGGTGAGCGCGGCCGTCGGCTCATCGAGCACGAGGATGCGCGCCCGCTGCGAGAGCGCCTTCGCGATCTCGACGAGTTGCTGCTGGCCGATGCCGAGGTTGCGGACGGGCGTGCGCGGATCGACCCCCAGCCGCAGCTCGCTCAGAAGCTCGCGCGCGCGGCGGTAGAGTTCCTCCCAGCGGACGACGCCGAAGCGGCGCGGCTCCCGCCCCAAGAAGATGTTCTCGCCGACGGTCATCTCCTTGACGAGCGACAGCTCCTGAAAGATGACCGCCACGCCCGCCGCCTCCGAATCCCTGACGCCCGCGAACCGCTGCTCCGCGCCCTCGACGACGATCTCGCCGCCGTAACTCCCGTGCGGGTAGACGCCGCCGAGCACCTTCATCAGCGTGGACTTGCCCGCCCCGTTCTCGCCGACGAGCGCGTGCACCTCGCCGCGCGCGAGATCGAACGTCACGCCGTCGAGCGCGCGCACGCCGGGGAAGGACTTCGTGATGGCGCGCATTTCGAGAAACATGGCCGTCGGCTGTTGGCTGTTAGCTGTTAGCCGTTAGCCGGAAGCGTTCGGGCTTCCGGGCCGGGCGCGCCTGCGGCCCCCAAGCCTGCGTTGAAGTCACAGGCTTGGGGGCCGCGGCGCGCGGCGAAACCCGCGATCCGCGGCGGCTTCACTGTTCCCTGTTCGCGCCGGGCGCGGCCGCGCTGTCGGCGCGCGGGCACTTGTCGGCGGGGATGCCTTCGCAGATGCGTTCGAGCTTGTGGTAGCCGTCACGGACGACGGTCGCCAAGAGGTTGTCCTTGTCCACGGCGACGGGTTCGTGCAGGAAAGAGGGCACGTCCTTGCGGCCGTTGTTGATGGCGGCGTTGGTCTGCACCTGCTGGCCGCGCGCGAGCTGGATCGCCGCGTCCACGGCCGAGTTGGCGAGCGGCTCGATGGCCTTGTAGACGGTCATCGTCTGGCGGCCGAGCAGAATCTCCTTCATCGACGCGAGGTCGGCGTCCTGACCCGAAACTAGCACCTTGCCGGCCAGCCCTTGGTTGGCGAGCGCGCTGATCGCGCCGCGCGCCGTCCCGTCGTTCGAGGCCACGACGGCGACGACGTCGTTGTTGTTGTTCGTCAGCGCGTTCTCGACGATCTTCAGCGCCTCCTCGGCCAGCCACTCGCGCGCCGGCTGGTTGGCGACGATCTTGACATCGCCGCGGTCGACGGCCGGCTTGAGGACGTTCATCTGCCCCTCGTGCAGCAGCCGCGCGTTGTTGTCCGTCGCCGACCCCTGCACGATGATGTAGTTGCCTTTGGGCGCGCGCCTGAGCAGGTAGTCGGCCTGCATCTCGCCCATCTTGACGACCTGATGCGAGACGTAGAGATCGACGTCGCTGTTGCGGATCAGCCGGTCGTAGGAGATGACGGGCACGCCCTGCCGGTGCGCGGCCTCGACGATGGCCGCGGCCGCGACGGCGTTGTGCGGCGCGACGATCAGCACGTCCACGTTCTGCGTCAGCATGTTCTCGGCCTGACTGATCTGCCGCGCGTCGTCGCCGTTCGCCACGTCGACGATGATCTCCACGCCCTTCTCCCGCGCGCGCTTCTCGACCAACTCCTTGTCGCGCTGCCAGCGCTCCTCCTTGAGCGTGTCCATCGAGAAGCCGATCTTGATGGGATCGTTCGGCCCCTTCACGCGCCGGGCGGCGCTCGTGCCGGCGGCGTTGCCGTTCGCGTTGCCGCCGCCGGTGTTGCTGCCGCTCACGCACCCGGCCGCCGCGAGCGCCGCGGTCAGGCCGAGGGCGCTGAACAGAACTTTAAAGTTGCGCATCGACTAAGCTCCTTCGTCGTCTTGAAACTGTAGAGCCGGAAACTTCCTGTGCGGGGCGTGCTCGGGGGCGCGCGGCGCGCGCCGGGGCG
>DATCVD010000244.1:0-2784 GCA_036567125.1 Pyrinomonadaceae bacterium
GCGCGCGCGGGCCGCGGCCGAGAGCCAGCGGCGCGCGGAGACGGAAGCGGCGCGGGCGAAAAAGATCACCGGCTTCGTCGAGCGCGTCCTGTCTTACGCGAACCCGGCGTGGTACGCCGAGGGCCGCCGGCAGCGCGGGCAGGCGCGCGTCATCGACGTGCTCAACGACCTCGGCGGGATGATCGAGACCGAGTTCCCCGACGACCTGATCCTTCAGGCCGAACTCCACCACAAGTGCGCCGAGATTTTTCTGGCGAACCGGATGTTCGAGCCGGCCGAAAGGCACGCGCGGCGCGCGCTCGATCTGCGCAGCCGCGTCCACGGCGGGCGGCACGCCGAGGTCGCCAAAGACCTCTATTACCTCGGCGCGGTTCTGTTGTGGCACGGGAGCTACGCGGAAGGGCTGGGCCTCCTCCGCGAGGCGGGCGCGATCTTCCGCGCCGTCGCGCCCGACAACGCGAACCTGCCCTACCTGCTCGAAGACCTCGGCGCGCAGGTCTCCGATTCGCACGTCGATCTCGACGAGGCCGAGCGGCTGCTGAGCGAATCGCTGGAACTCTTCCGGCGGCACGACGGCGAGGCGCACCACAACACGACGCGGCTCTACTTCCATCTCGCCCTCAACGCCGCGAAGAAAAAAGAGTTCGCGCGCGCCGACGCGCTGCTGCGTGAAGGCGAGGCGCGGTCGGCCGGGCAGACCGACGCCGCGGCGTACGCCCTGCCGCTCCGGTTCCGCGCCGAGATCGAGATGGAGAGGGGCAATTACCGCGCCGCCGAGGAAGCTCTCAAGCGGTACGCCGCCGAGCTCAGAGCCGCGCAGGGCGAAAACAGTGGGCAGGAGGAAGCCTACGTCGAGCGCCTGCTGCTGAAAATTTATGATCGGGAGCAACAGTGGGCGAAGGCCGTCGAGCTGGTCAGGGCCGACGCGGAGGCGGAAAAGAAGGTCTCGTCGGAAACGAGTCCCGGTTACAACGGCAGACTCGCCCTCCTGAGTCTCTACCTCCTGCGCGCCGGGCGGACGCGCGAGGGCGCAACCTATTTCGAGCGCGCGCGGCGGGGCTTCGGCGGCGGCACGCCCTCGCATCAGGCGGACGTGCGCCTCAGCCTCGGCGAATGCCTGCTGCTGCTCGGCCGGCGCGACGAGGCGCTGCCGCTGCTCGAAGCGGCGCGCGCCTTCTACGCGGCGAACTTCCCGGCGACCCTCCCCTCGCGCGTCCTCGCCGAAGAGTTGGCTGCCCGCGCGCGGGGCGAAAAACTGTAAAGCCGGAGGACGAAAAACAGTCGGGCCGCGCGCACCCGCGACGCGCGCCCGCGAGCGCCGGCGTGTTCGTTGTCGTACAGAGTTTCGGGCCGGCGCGCGGGCGGAAAAAATGTGTGTTGCAAAAAAAGTCGGTCGCGGTTAGATTGTCGCCGAAGTTCACCCGGAGAAGTTCGTGTTGGAGGCTCTTCCGCGAGTACGGGCGCGCCTCTGGGGTGACGGAGAAACGCGCTGGAGGTGATGAGGACGTGCCAACCGGAATATGCCCCGAATGCGAAGCCGACGTTTACGTCGAGACCGACGCCGACAAGGGCGACACGCTCGCCTGCGACGAGTGCGGCACCGACCTTGAGGTCGTCGGACTCGACCCGATTGAGTTGGACATCGTCGAGGACGACGACGAGGATCAGGAAGAGGACGAGGAAGAGGAAATCTGAAAGTCGTGAACCTTGAATTGTGAATCATGAGTGGAGTTTGAAAGCCTCCGCGCGCGAGAGATCGTCTCGACGCCGAAGGCCTTAAAACTTCCGGTTACGGTTCACGACTTGTAGCCGGGCCGGCTCTGGCGGACGTTCAGGCCGGGGCGGGTGGTGACGCGAATCTGGCGGTAGCGGCCGTCGCCGCGGTGTTCGGGCGGCGGGTAGAAGGCCAAGACGTAGGTCGAGACGACCTCCTCGGCCAAAGACTTGAACAGCGGCTCGAAGTCTCGCTCGGTGGCGTAGACGTTCGAGCCGCCCGTCTTTTCGACGAGGCCGCTCACGTCGAGCGGCGTCGGGAGCGGCCGGCCGAGCGCGGCGAGCGAGCGCGGGAAGGACGGCAGCGTCACGGTGTAGACGCTCACCTCCTCGGCGTTGGCGCGCTCGATGACCGTTTCGGGCGCGACCGTGTCGCCGACGGGGAAGCCGTCGGTGACGACGACGACGACGCGCTTGACGGGCCGGCCGACCCGCGTGCGCGGCGCGCGGCGCGCGAGCAGGCGGACGGCGTCGTCGACGGCGTCGTAGGCGTGGGTGGAAGCGCCCGATCCGGCCTCGCGGACGAGCTTGTCGAGCGCCTTCGTCAGCTTCTCGCGGCTGTTCGTAAAACCTTGCAGCACGCGCGCGCTCATCCCGAAGCTCATCAGCGCGAAGACCGACTCGCGCTCGTCGAGCCGCTCCGTGAACGCGCGCATGGCCTGCGCGATGCGGACCATCTCTTCGGGCGAGACGCTGCCCGACACGTCCACCGCGAAGACGACCGCCACCGGCCGCCGCTCGCCGCCGCGCCGCTCGACGTTGAAGAACGCCACGGGCCGCTCGACCCCGTCCTCGTAGAGCCTGAAGTCTTCGGCGCGCAGGCCGCGCACGGGCTTGCCCTTCTCGTCCGTCACCGCCACGTCAACGAGGATCAGGTCGGTGTCGACGCGGATGATCTCGTCTTCCGGCAGAATCTCCTCGGCGACCTCCACAGCCAGGGCGCCGAGGTCTAGGCGCTTGTGTTCCATGTTGCCCCGTGTCACGCGCGAGAGACCTAAGATATCGTCTATG
>DATCVD010000245.1:0-3194 GCA_036567125.1 Pyrinomonadaceae bacterium
CGGGCCAGTCGCGCTCGCTCGCGGCCTGCGAGATCGCGTCGGTCGCGGCGTCCGCGCTCGTCGCCGAGTGGGCGGTCATCGCGGCCGTCGGGTTCAGCAGCGCTTGGTACGCCGTGCCCGTCGCCCTCGCCTTCGCGCTGATGTTCTACTCGCACCGGCTGCGGGGCGAAACGCTCCGCGAGATCGGCTGGAACGTCTCGGAGTTCTGGCCCGCGCTGCGACTGCTGGCCGCGCCGATGCTCGCCGGATCACTCGCGCTCGCCCTCGCCGGGTGGCTGTGGCTGGGTTCCGCGTTTCGGATCGGCGGCGGCCGCGCCGGCTGGGCCGTGTTCGGCTTTCCGGTGTGGGGGCTTGCGTGGGGTCTGTTGCAGCAGTACGTGCTGCAAGGCTTCATCAACCGCCGCGCGCAGATCGTCTTCGGCCGCGGCTGGCGGAGCGTCCTGCTAACGGCCGCGGTCTTCGCGCTGCTGCACCTGCCGAACCCGTGGCTGACGGCCGCCACCTTCGCCGGGGGGTTGCTGTGGGCTTGGGTCTATCAGCGCGCGCCCAACCTCTTCGCCCTCGCGCTCTCGCACGGCCTGATGACGTGGGTGCTCGTCTCCGCGCTCCCCGACGCGGCCCTGCGCGGCCTGCGCGTCGGCTTCAAATACTTCAACTAACGAACGCCGGGCCGACTAGCGGACGCCGAACTTTCGCAGCAGCTCGGTCATCGCCGCGAGGTGGTGGTCGTCGTGCTCCGCGACGAAGTAGGCCCAGTCGGTGACGCTCATCGGCTGGCCGAGCCGCGGGTGCAGGGCCGTGCGCGCGACCCGTTCGTCGTCGAACTCTTCGAGGCGGCGCACCAGCTCCGCGCGGTCGGCGCGAAACTCCGCGAGCAGTTCGCCGGAGTTTCGCGCGTTGTGATTCGCCTCGTGCGTCTTCGTGTTCCGCACGTCGGCGGCGGTCAGCGTCTCGCGCCCCTCGGCGAAGTCGCGGACGCGGGCGGCGTCGAGCCAGCCGAGGTCGAGCAGGTGGCCGAGGTGTTCCTGCGCAGACCAGCGCTCGCCGTCGCGCCGCGCGAGAATTTCCGGCGCGACGCCGCGCAGCAAATCTTCGGCCCGCGCGGGCGTGCCCCTCAGCCGCTCGACGACGTTCGGGAACATCCAGACGGGGAGGCCGAGCGCGAACTTGCGCTCGAACCAGATTCCGCGGCTGACCATCTCACGCACCTCCGCGCGCGCGGCGAGACTTCCGTCTTCAATTACTACGCGCCCGAGCGTACTTCTGTTCGTAGAAGCTCAAGCACGACCCGTTCAGCCTGACGCTGCGCCAGCGCCGGAGCACGCCGATCCTCTCGGGCAGCCTTTTCGTCGACGGGTGCTCGACGACGAGCACGCCGCCGCGCCGCTTGAAGACGCGGCCGCCGCCGAACAGTTCGAGCGCGGCCGCGTGGTCGGCCGAGTAGGGCGGGTCGTAAAAGGCCACGTCCCAAGCGAGCGCGTCGTCCGAGACGACCACGCGCAGGAACTTCTCGGCGTCGGTCATCACCACGTCGTGGCGCAGCACGGCGTCGCTGCCGCAGCAGCCTTCGAGGTTCCGGCGGACGGCGCGGCACGCCGCGGCCGACTGATCCACAAAGGTGACGCGCGCCGCCCCGCGCGACAGCGCCTCGATGCCGACCGCCCCCGATCCCGCGCACAGATCGAGGAAGCGCGCGCCGCGCACGCGCGACTCTATGAACTCGAAGACCCTTTCGCGCGTTCGCCGCGCGGTCGGACGGGCCTCCGCGCCTTCCACTCCCGCGAGCGGCCGCCCGCTGAATCTACCCTCCAAGATTCTCATCTCTTCTTCGGCGGATTTTTTATTCATGATGTTGTGAGGTTTGCGTCTCGATGCAAGGCTCTTGCAGCTAAACTGTTGACAACACGTTAGATATACGCGCGAGCCGGGTTGCGGGTTTCCGCCCCGTGCGCCCCAAATGAGCCTCGGCCGCGTTCATCTAACGAAGGGTTTTCGGTCTCGGCGGCCGCGTCCGCGGCCAACGTTGCTGTACCCGTTCAACGTTGGTTTGTTATAATCAACGCACCGTGCGCGGGGTCAGGTCGGGCGGTCGCCGCCGTCTTCGGACGGGGGAGGAAAGTCCGAACACCACAGGGCAGCGAGCCGGCTAACGGCCGGGCGCGCGCGCGATTCGGTGTCGGCCTTCGGGCATGACACGTCGCGCGCGTGACGACAAGTGCAACAGAGAACAGACCAGCCAGCGGGCCTCGCTCCCACGGGAGCCGGGCAGCGGGTGATGGGTGAAACGGCCGGGTAAGAGCCGGCCAGCGCGCGTGGCGACACGCGCGGCTGGGTAAACTCCTCGCGGTGCAAGACCAAATAGGGAGGCGTCAAATAGGGCTGCCCGCCCGAAGCCGCGTTCTTTCGGGAACGCGCTACGACCTCCGGGTAGGTCGCTTGAGCCGTCCGGCAACGGCCGGCCTAGATGAATGATCGCCGCCCGCCTCGCGAGAGGCGGGAGACAGAATTCGGCTTACAGACCTGCCCCCGCGCACGCTTCTTTTAACACGCCTTGCGAGTTTCAGACTGTTCGCTAACGCTCTCCCATCTCTGTCGGCGAAAGGCAGACGAAACGGAATGGTCAATCGGAAAGGGGTCTTCATCGGCGCGTACGTCCCGCGCGATCTGAAAGAGACTTTGCAGCGGCGCGCGGCGGCCGAGCACCGCACGCTCTCGCAGGAGATCACGCGCATCCTGACCGAGGCAGTTCACGGCCGCCATCTCCCGCCGGGGATGGTCGATCGGCGCGCGTCCGCCTCGCCGCCGCGCCGCCGCGCCGCCGACCCGCCGGAGCGACGCCGCCGCGGCGATCTGCCCGTCGGATCAGAACCCGACGCGGTTCGCCCGGCCGAAGAGTCGTAACACTTAGCGCGCGCGGCGACGCCCGCCTCGACCGAAACGCGAACGACGCACGCACACTCCGAACGCGGGGTGTGCGTGCGTCGTCTTTCGTATGCCCGGTCTGCTAAACTCGGACGCGTCCGAAGTCGCTCCGTCGAGTCAAATCGTGGACAGGCAGAAACTCCTCTACGCGCTCGCCGGCTTGGCCCTCGGCGCGGTCGTCAGCTTCCTCTTCGCCAACGCCGCGAACCGCCGCGAGCTGGACGAGCTGCGCTCCGAGCTTGCGCGACTCCGCGGCGCGCAGCCGCAGGCCG
>DATCVD010000246.1:0-9666 GCA_036567125.1 Pyrinomonadaceae bacterium
ATCACGGAGGAGGCGGTGCAGGAGTATCTTGAGCATCATCGGCATCCATCCAACCGTGATAGCGACCCGTTCATCCTCGAATGAGGTGGGACTTTCAGTCCCACGGCAACCTATGCACTTTCAGTGCATAGTGGTTTAGTCCTTTAGCGTAGATTCCCGCCCGCTCTCCGCCCACGCCGCGCCGTCAACTTCAAGGGCCGCGATCCCGCGACAGACGCCCTGCGGGTTCTCGACCGTTACGTGGTAGCGCGTCGCGCCGCCGGCCGTTAAAAATCTGCCCGACCTTCCACGCGAGTTCGCCCGACTCGCGCCGAAGTGATGACAGTCACCACAGCGCCCGGCCGCGTCACAGGGCCGCCTGCAACTGCCCGAACACGCGCTCCCATCCCGTCCCCGCGCAATTAAGACACGCTGAAGTCGGGTTACGCCTGCCGCTGCCTTCACACTGGCGACAGGTGGCCGAAGGCTGCGCGACCGACACTTTGCCCTTCCCGCCGCAGACCAGACAGGAGACGACGTAGGCGACGGAGACGGCCCACGTCCCCGTCCCCGCGCACGACCCGCACGTCTCCGGCGCGTCACTTTTTTGTCGCTGATGGCTCACCCGTCACCTCCCGTCGAGAGGCGCTGCGAGAGGGGGCGCGACACATTCCGCGCACGGACGCGCCACGAAGTCCGTGCGGGCGTCGGGTTAAGAAGCTGTTTTATGGTTGAGTCGTTTGGCGCGGCGGGCGCAGTCATCAGGGGCCTCCTCATGGTCGCGTGCGAAGAAACAGCGGACGGCACGAGGAGAAGAGCGCGGCGCGCAAATCCTGATGTCGAGAGATGTGATTTCTAAAGAACGTATGGCAACGTCTAGAAGAATATACCACGCGCGCGCGCATATACTTCATTACTCGTCCTCGTGGCGGAAGTCTCTGGCCGGGAGGGGAGGGAAGGTTGCGGTGATGGTCTCCGGGCTGGAAGTGTCGCCGCCGCGATCTTACTGGTAGGATGTCGTTGTCCGGCGCGACGGAGCGGGGGAGTGCATGACGATAGGAGAGGCGGTGCGGGTCGAAATCTTCTCCGACTACGTGTGAGCGCCCTGCCGGCCGGCGGGGTGGTTAGAACCCGCCGACCCAAGTGTCGTGGTCGTCTGGGAGTCATTCGGGCCGAGGCCGGAGCCGGCCGAGACGCTCGACCCGAAGGGCGAGTACCTGACGCGCGCCCGGCAGAGTTCCGTATGCCCGCCGGCCGGGCGCTTGGGGTGACGATGCGCCTGCCGCTAGAGGAGACACGCAGATGAAGACAGTCGGGATAGTCGCGCACAGCGCCGAGGGCGGCGCGCTCTGTTTCATTACCGCGTGCCGGGAAGGGGCGGTGCGTCTCGGCCCGCACATGCACCCGCCCATCGTGGTGAGCGCCGTGCCGATGGGGCTGAGCCTGCCGGGCTGGGAGGCGGGCGATCACGCGGCCGTGGCGAGGTTCCTCTCCCAAGGCGTGCGGCAGGTCGCGGACGCCGGGGCCGATTTCTACGTCTGCCCCGACAACACGGCCCACATCGTACTGGAGCAGGTGGCAGGCGATCTGCCGATACCGGGGCTGCACATTGCCGAGGTGGTCTGCCACGAGATCACCGCCCGCAGGTGGAAGCGGGTCGGTCTGCTCGGCACAAAGTGGACGATGACCGGGCCGGTCTATGACAAGGCGCTGAAGGGGCGAGGGCTGGAGCGCCTGATCCCCGACGAGCCGGTGAGGGAACGACTGAACGCCGCGATCTTCGACGAACTCTGTCAAGGAATCTTCAAAGCGAAGACCACCGATCTGTTCATACGCGCGATTGACGATCTGAAGTCGGAGGGCGCCGAGTGCGTCATCTTGGGCTGCACCGAGATCCCGCTCATCGTGACGCCGGCCAACTCGCCGCTGCCCGTGCTCGATTCGACGCGACTGCTCGCCAAATACGCGGTGCGCGAGGCGCTCGACGGGCGATCGGCCGCGATCAAGCCGGGGTGGCTGGCGGTCTCGCCGTGATAGCGGGGGCGCGCGCCGCGACCGCCTCAATCATCCTAGTAATCGCGGCCCCCGCGCCCTACCTGCTAGCCAGATCAGACTCCCTCATCGATGTTCCGCCCTCACATGAAAAGTCGTTACAGTTTCGGTTGAGTCACCCGCATAACTCTCCGCTTAATTAGGTTCGTGTCGGTTCGGCTTACCGCGTGATCGGGGTGTTGCTTGGAGGCGACCGATCATCGTCGGCGTTTGAGGGCCGCATCGTGCGCGGGCTACGTCCGGCCCAACGCTTGAACGCGCGGGAGAAGGAGGCCGGGTCGGAGAAGCCCACCAGGTAGGCCGTCTCGTTCACCGAGACCTTCCCGCCGCTCAGGTAGTGGAGCGCCAGCTTGTGGCGCAGCTCGTCCAGCACCCGCCCGAAGGTCGTGCCCTCGGCCTTCAGCCTGCGGAAGAGGGTCGGGCGGCTCATTCCCAGCTTGCCGGCGATCACCCCCATGCCGGCGTCGCCGGTGTGGTGCATCGGCATCAGCAGGCTCTCGACCCGGCCCCGCGTGGTTTGCGCCCCCTCCAAACTCTTGAGCAGCTCCTCCGCGTGCGCGCTCAACACCCCGAAGACGTAAGGGCGCGGCCGCAGCATCTTGACGGACAGGAACGCTTCGTCCATCAGCAGCGCGTTCATGTGGCTGCCGAAGACGAGCGGCACGCCGAAGACGCGGTCATACTCGGCGCGGAAGGCCGGCTCTTGGTGGGTGAAATGGATCGCCTTCGGGTAAGGCCACTTCGAGCGATCCTGCGTGGCCCCGAAGTACTCCCGCGCGCCGCAGACGTTGCGCGCGAGGGCGGACTCCGTGAGCAGCGGGTGGTCGGCGTAGAGGCGGCTCGCGTACTTCAGCCAGACTTTGCCCCCGTCGCGGACGAGTTCGAGGTGCTCCGCGGTTCCGCCCTCACAGTCGTCGAGCATCAGGCGCGCGTAGCGATTGATCTGCCGTCGCGCCTCCTCCGTGGTCTCGGCGGCCTCGCCGATCAGCCCGACGATGGAGATGTCCTGCAACCTGCTCACCTCGCCGAATAGCAGCGCCAGCGCAGGCTCGCCGCACAACTCGACGCCCGCCTCCAACAACGCCACGTAATTCGACAGGGGAACGCGGTTCTCCTGATCGCTCAACTCGTCCGGGCGGATGCCGGAGCGGTCGAGCAGCGTCAGGCGATCCGCGCCGCGCGCGACGGCGAAATTAAGGAACGCTCTCGGGTAGCCCGCGCCAATCGTCGATTCAGCCATCGCCCGCCGGCCCCTGAATCCAACGGTCATGTTTTTGATACGGGGCGTCATGTCCTCCGGTTTCCGCAGCGAATAAGATAGAGCCTGCTTCGGTGTGTCCGACACCGCTGATGTGCCGGCGGATCGCGGCGAGGGGCTAGTGAGGAGCTAACGATGACCGGAAGGGTTGAAGAAGCGTCGCCGCGCCTGCGGGCCAGAATGGCCGGTGCCTTCTACCTGATCACCATCATCGCGGGCGTGTTTGCCGAGGTCTTCGTGCGCGGCGCGGTCATCGTGCGCGACGATGCCGCGGCGACCGCGGCGAACATTCTGGCACACGAGACGCGGTACCGCCTCGGCCTGACCGCCGATCTCGTCATGCTCGCGTGCTACGTCGTCGTGACGCTCCTCTTTTACGACCTGTTCAGGCCGGCGGGCGGCAGTCTCTCTATGCTCGCGGCGTTCTTCAGCCTCGTGGGGATCGCCGTC
This sequence comes from Pyrinomonadaceae bacterium, assembly GCA_036567125.1. Classification (GTDB taxonomy): domain Bacteria; phylum Acidobacteriota; class Blastocatellia; order Pyrinomonadales; family Pyrinomonadaceae; genus JAIVGV01. Next base: position 3,740 of record DATCVD010000246.1, read on the forward strand.
TTGGCCGCCAACTCCCTCAACCACCTCGCACCCTTGTCCTTCCTCGGAGGCGCGCAACACCTGAGCGCCTTCGAGACGGGCGAGTTGCAGGCCCTCGCGCTCGCGTCGCTCAGGATGCACGCGCGGGGCTACACGATCAGCGGGGTGTTTTTCGGGATTTACATGCTCCTGCTCGGATGCCTCATTTTTAGATCGGGCTTTCTACCTCGAATGCTGGGAGTGCTGATGGCCGCCGGGGGCTTGAGCTTCTTGATCAACAGCTTCGCCACCTTTCTTTTACCCGCGCTCGTGTCCCGTCTCCCCGACACGGGGATACTCGGCGGCGTCGCGGAGCTAGCACTCAGCCTGTGGCTGATCGCGACGGGCGTTAACGCCGCGAAGTGGGCAGGGAAGGTGGGCGCTCGGCAAATCGGCGGGGCGTAGTCGCGGCGCGAGCGCGTTAATTTTCGTTCCGCTTCCGGCTGACCGCGATTGTTTCGGGCCGCCCCACACTCGCCCGGCTGATCGAAAGAAGGAGGGATCAATTGGACTCAACGAAGAGCGCCGGAGGGGCCTTAGCCGATGTCAAAATCCACGTGAAGATGAAGATTTCGGCGCTGTGGGCGAGCGTGATGTTTTGCTACATCTACGGGGACTATTTTTGGCTCTACCGACCGGGGAAGCTGCAAGACGTGCTGGCAGGAAACATGGCGCCGCTCGGGCCGGCGACTCAGGGGGTCTTGTTATTTGTCTCGGTCTCGATGGCGATCCCGGCCGTCATGATTTTCCTGTCGCTCGCGCTGAAGGCCAACCTGAATCGCCGGGCGAACGTCATCCTCGGCACGCTCTATACAGTGTTTGTCCTGATCACGATGCCGGGCGCTTGGGCGTTCTACCTATTTCTCGCGAGCATCGACATCATACTTACGGCGCTCATCGTCTGGTACGCATGGAATTGGCCTAAGCTGGAGGCAACATAAATGGGCACGAGCCGGCCGCGCACCTAGCCTCATGGACGCACCGTCTATCATCCGCGGCATGCCGTCGTAGTCCAACTTATAACGGCACTGCGCGAAGCGCAGCAAACTTCGGTCACCCGTTTTGATTGGTCACCGCGATTGACAAGGCAATCAGCTTAACGAGGCCGCGAGTTGAGATATTCCCCGGCCGATCTGACTCTCCGAAAGACTCCCGTATCCGAACACGAGGGCGAGGGCGGGGCCGGCTTTGAAACTGTACCCGCGCATGGGGTAGACCCGGACGGAACTTGCCGACGCGAGCCGCGCGACTTCCTGCTCGTCGGTGCGGGCCGGCAGGTTGGCTACAAGGTGAAGCCCGGCGGACGCGCCCGTCGGGCGCCAGTCTGGGAAGTGGCGTTCGAGCGCTGCGACGAGAGCGTCGCGGCGGCGGCGGTAGACGCTGCGCATTCGGCGGAGGTGGCAATGTGGCGTGCTGACTCCGGCCGGGGACTGTTGACGCGCCAGCCGGGACGAATGTTTTCGAACGCGAACGCGCCCGCAGATACCCTTCGGCGATTAGTTGTTCGTAGGCTTCGTCAACCACCCTCTCGACACGCCGAGGTCGCGCGCGAGAAGCTGCGTCGAGGGTAAGGGCGTGTCGAGACGCAGACGCCCGGAGCGCACGGCCTCCCGCAGGGCGTGCTCCACCTGAGCGCGGACGGGGCCGCCGCCCGACAGGTCTGCGCGGAGTAGGATTTTAGGGCCGCGAACTGGTCTGCTTTTCGGGCACGGAACTGGCCCTTGAAGTTATACCAGAACGAGAATAGCATCGGGTCGTTTGCGAAATCGTCTGCCCTCAGGCTTGAGCAAAGCCGCTCACTGTCCTGACTAAGTTTTGGAAAGGGGAAGCTCGTGAAGCCACGTTTGCTGACCGCTTGCGTTTGCCAAAGGACGGGGGAATGAGTGAACGCACTTCTACTCGACCCGACATGGGCGGCCTCGGTGACATGCCGGCCGAGGAGTTCCGGCGATGCGGTCATCAGTTGATCGACTGGATCGCGGGCTTCCTTGCGAACGTCGACGATTTGCCGGTTTTTCCCGACGTTCGGCCCGGCGACATCCTTGCCAAACTGCCGAAGACGCCGCCCGCCCGAGGCGAAGCGATGGGCGAGATTCTGGCCGACGTTGATCGCGTCCTCATGCCCGGCATGGCGCACTGGAACCACCCGCGCTTCTTCGCCTACTTCACCTCTTCGGGCAGCGGGCCCGGCATCCTAGGCGAACTGCTCACCGCCGCTTTCAACGCTAACAGCATGCTCTGGCAGGCGTGCCCCGCGGCGACGGAACTCGAACAGGTGACGCTCGACTGGCTCAGGCAGATGATAGGGCTGCCGCCGGAAAGCTGGGGGATCATCTACGACGGCGGGTCGAGCAGCACCTTCCACGCCATCGCCGCCGCGCGCGAGCAGGCTGCGGAATTGCACGCCCGCGAACGCGGGCTGTCGGGCCGCGACGGCGCGCCGCGGCTTCGCCTTTACACTTCCGAACAGGGCCATTCGTCTATCGACAAGGCCGCGGTCGCTTTGGGGTTGGGGCCGGAAAGCGTGCGCCGGGTGGCGGTCGATGATCAGTACCGGATGGTTCCGCGGTCTCTCGCGGAGGCGATTGCCGAGGATCGCGGCGCGGGCCGTCTGCCGTTCTGTGTGGCCGCGACGGTCGGCTCGACCTCGTGCACGAGCATCGATCCGGTACGCGCGGTTGCGGACATCTGCGAACGCGAGCGCCTGTGGCTGCACGTCGACGCGGCGCACGGGGGGGCCGCGGCGGTCGTGCCCGAGATGCGTCACGTGCTCGACGGCTGTGACCGCGCCGACTCGGTAGTCGTCAACCCGCACAAGTGGCTCTTCGTGCCGCTCGATCTAAGCGTGCTGTACACGCGCAAGCCCGACGTGCTGCGGCGCGCTTTCAGTCTGGTGCCCGAATACCTGCGGACGACGGAAGGCGACGGCGGCACGAACTACATGGATTACGGCCTCCCGCTGGGCCGTCGCTTCAGGGCGCTGAAGCTGTGGTTCACGCTCCGCTACTTCGGCGCGGAAGGGCTGGCGGACAGGGTACGTGAGCACGTGAGGCTGGCGCGGCAGTTCGCGCGGTGGGTCGACGAGCACGCGGGGTTCGAGCGTCTCGCGCCGGTGCCGCTAAGTACGGTCTGCTTCCGCTGCCGCCCGGACGGGGCGGACGACGAAGAGTGGTTGAATCGTTTCAACGAACAGCTCATGCGGGCCGTGAACCGAACCGGCGGGGCCTTTCTCTCGCACACGAAGCTGTCGGGGCGTTTTGCGCTCCGGCTCGTCGTGAGCCAGTTGCGGACGAGCGAGTCGGACGTTGCCCGCGTCTGGTCACTGATACGTGAGCAGTCCCGCCTTGCCGCCTCCCTCGTCTGAGAAATATTCTCCGGCGGCGAGCCGCGGTCGGGAAGGGCGATCAAAATTCTGCTGCCGCACGAAACAGGACGCCGGCTCATTCGGCCCGTAGAGCTATCGTCGGGTTGACCTTCGTCGCCCTGCGCGCCGGGATGTAGCACGCCAGCAGGGCGACGGCCGCGAGCGTGAGTGTGACGAGGGCGAAGGTCTTCGGGTCGGCCGGCGTCACCCCGTAGAGCATCCCGGCGAGCAGGCGCGTGACGGCCAGCGACGCCGCCAGCCCGATCCCGACGCCGAGCAGGAGCAGGCGCGAGCCGTGCCCCAGCACGAGCCGCAGCACGTCGCGGCTGCGCGCGCCCAAGGCCATGCGGACGCCGATCTCGTGCGTGCGCTGCGCGACCGTGTAGGCCGTCACGCCGTAGATGCCCACCGCGGCGAGTGCCAGCCCCAGCGAGGCGAACAGACCCAGCAGTAGCATGTTGAAACGCTGCGCGGCGATGGAGCGCGCCGCGACCTCCTCCATCGACGAGACGCGCCACGGCGCGAGCGTCGGATCGACGGCCGCGACCTCGCGCTTGACGGCGGGCGCGAGCGCGAGCGGCTCGCCGGCCGTCCGCACCACGAAGTTGACGGGGGTGAACGTCCGGATGACCGCCATCAGCTTGTCCGGTGCCTGCGCTACGGGGACGAAGACCATCGGCGGCGACGGGCGATCCAGCCCTTGCTGCTTGACGTCGGCCACGACGCCGACCACCTGCCGCTGGGGGTCGTCCGTGCCGCGCCCGACCGAGAGCTGTTGCGCGAACGGGTCTCGCCCCTCGTAGTGCCTGCGCACGAACGCCTCGTTGACGACGGCGACGGGCGGCGCGCCCGCCCCGTCAGACTCCGCGAAGTCGCGCCCCTGACGCACGTCGATCCGCATGGCGCGGAAGTATTCGGGCGAGACGAGGCGAACCTGCGTGGTCTGCGGCTGGTCGGGCCTGTCGGCGAGGACGACGGGCATGTTGAACTGCCAGTCGAGCGGCAGCTTGTTGGTCAGCGCGGCGGCCTCGACGCCGGGCAGCCGCCGGACGCGTTCGAGCGCGTCGCGGTAGAAGGCGTTCGCCTCGTTCGACGTGTCGTAGCGTTCGCCCTTCAGCTCGATCTGGAAGGTGAGGACGTTGCGCGGGTCGAAGCCCGGCGCGGTGCCTGCGAGGTTGGCGAACGTGCGGGCGAGGAGTCCCGTGCCGGCCAGCAGCACGAGCGCGAGCGCGATCTCTGCGACGACCAGCGCCCCGCGCAGCCGCCCGCGCGCCGCCGAACTCCTGTCCGTGTTCTCCTTGAGCGCGGTGTTAACGTCCACCTTGCGCGCCTGCCAAGCCGGTGCCGTGCCGAAGAGCAGCCCCGTCGCGACCGCGGCGGCGGCCGTGAAGGTGAGCACGCGCCAGTCGATCCCCGGCTCGCTCAGGGCGGGCAGCAGGCCCCGCGGCATGAACGCCGTCAGCAGTTGCGTGCCCCACACCGCCAGCAGCAGCCCGCCCGCGCCGCCCACGAGCGCCAGCAGCAGCCCCTCGGTCAGAAGCTGCCGCGCGATCCGCCCGCCTCCCGCGCCGAGCGCCATCCGCACGGCGATCTCGCGCTGGCGGGAAGCCGCGCGTGCCAGCATCAGGTTCGCGACGTTCGCGCACGCGATGAGCAGCAGGAAGGTGACCGCGCCGAGGATGATCCAGAGGTACTTCGCGACGCCCCCCGTGAACTGCTCGCGGTACGGCTGCGCGCCGACGCTCTCGCCCTCCTGCATGTGGCGCGGGTAGGCCTCGCGGTACTTCTCCGCGATGGCCTTCAGTTCCGCCCGCGCCTGCTCCAGCGTGACGCCGGACTTAAGACGCCCGACCACCTGCGCGTTGGGATCGACGTTGACTCCCTCGCGCGCGCGCATCGGCACGTACACGTCCGCGGACGTGCCCGTCCCGAAGCCCGGCGGCATGACGCCGACCACGGTCACGGGCCGGTCGTTGAGCGTCACGGCGCGGCCGACCACCTTCTCGTCGCCGCCGAAGCTGCGCCGCCACAACCCGTCGCTCAGGATCACAACGTCGGGGCCGTTCGGCGCGTCCTCCTCCCGCGTGAAGGCGCGGCCGAGCGCCGGCTGGACGCCGAGCACGCGGAAGAAGTCTCCGGAGACGCGCTGGCCGCTCACGTGCTCGGCCTCCGCCCCGCCGGCAAGGTTACCGCCCGCGCCGCCGAAGCCCGAGTAGCAGGCCAGCGCCTCGAACGAGCGGCTATGCTCGCGCCAGAAGAGGAACTTAGGCTCGCCCGAGGCGGCGAGGCCGCTGCGGTACTGCTGTCCGACGTAGACGAGCCGGTCAGGCTCCGGGTACGGCAGCGGGCGCAGCAGCACGGCGTTGACCACGCTGAAGATCGAGGTCGTCGCGCCGACGCCGAGCGCCAGCGTTAGGACGGCCGTCAGCGTGAAGCCGGGGCGCTTGGCGAGCACGCGCGCCCCGTAGCGCAAGTCCTGCCAGAGGTCTTCGAGCGGGCGCACGCCGCGCGCGTCGCGGCACTCCTCCCGCACCCGCTCCGCCCC
>DATCVD010000247.1:0-19740 GCA_036567125.1 Pyrinomonadaceae bacterium
CGCCGCGGCGGCCCACGCGGGCGCGGCGGCCGGCGCGAAACTGTTCTCGCTTTCGCTCGTGGTCAAACTCATACGACGTTGGCGCTGCCAGCAGGGGTGGGTCGAATATACTTTCGATCACTGCGGCCGGCAACAGCGCGAAGCCGCGGCGCACTTCCGGCCCGCCCGAATGTTGCTTTATCTTATTCGGGGCCGCGGCGACACAAAAGGCAGATTCGATGGGACAAAAGATTTTCTCTGTAATCACCCCGGTCTTCAACTCGGGGCCGAAGATCGAGAAGACGATCAAGTCCGTCCTCTCGCAGGACGATGACCTGTTTGAGTTCGTCGTCGTTGACGGCGGCTCGACGGACGACACGCTCGAAGTCGTCGACAAGTACGCCGGCCGGATCAATCTGCTCTCCGAGAAAGACGAAGGCGTCTACGACGCGATGAACCGCGGGGTGGACGTGTCTACGGGGAAGTACCTCTACTTTCTCGGCGCGGGCGACTCGCTCAGGGAGGGCATCCTGTCCACCGTGGCCGCCCACCTACCCCCTCACGAGCACGCGCTGGTTTACGGCAACGTCTACATGATCGACGAGGGAATTATTTACGACGGCGAGTTCGACAGGGCGAAGCTCCGGCGGCGCAACATCTGCCAGCAGGCCATCTTCTACGGGAGAGAAATTTTCCGGGTGACGGGCGGGTTCGAGACGAGGTTCAGCGTCCTGGCCGACCACGCCTTCAACCTCAAATGTTTTTTCAACCACAATCTGGAAAAAAAATACATCGCCTACGTCATCGCCAACTACGAGGGCTGCGGGATGAGTAGGACGCAGAGGGACTTGGACTTCGCGCTGGAGTACGGCGAGCTGATGAGCATAGGCGACGAGTGAGGCGGCCGCGCCCGACGCTCGTTGCGACTCAGGCCGAACCGACGAGGCTGCGGTAGGTTGCGTAGAAGGGGGCCGCCGCGTTTACGCAGCGCAAGTCGGCCGCGCGCCGCGCGCCGTTGGCGACGTTCTCCGCGCGGAGCGGGGCGTCGGCAAGCATCCGCCGGATCAACGCTGCCATCGCTTCAACGTCGTAAGGGTTGAACACGAAACGACGGTCGCCGATGGCCTCCGGCAGCGAGGTCACGTCGGAACAGATCACCGGCACGCCCAGCGCCATCGCTTCGAGCACGGGGAAACTCCCCGCCTCGTATTCCGTCGGGACAACCACGAGCGCCGTATTCCGGTAGAGCCACGCCAGTTCCGCTTCGGGCACGGCCCCTGTGAGGAGTACCGCGCCGCGCAGTCCTAATTCCTCGGCCCGCGCGAGAACCCCCGGCTGGTGCTCGTTCTCCTGACCCGTGCAGATCAAACGCAAATCCGGCTCGCCCGTTTGCCGCACTATCTGTAAGGCTTTGAGCAGTCGGGCATGATTTTTGTGCGGCCACGTCTGCGCCGCGTAGAGGAGGAACGGCCGCCACGGTTTGTACTTCTCGTCGTACCGGGCGGCCTCGGCCGCCGTCGGCTCGGGCCAGCGGATTGACGCGAACGGGATCGGGCAGACGTGGATTTTCTCCGGCGGCGTCCGAAAATACTTAAGCAAGTCCGCCTTCACGTGTTCGTAGGAGACGATGATCTTGTGCGCCTGATCGAGAGCCTGCCAGTGATGCATGGCGCGGATGGCGCGCTGCGCCGGCGAGAAGTATTCGGGGAAGCGCAGTTCCTGCGCGTCGTGGACGGTCACGACGTGGGGCGCTTTCAGCCGCAACAGCGGCGGGACGTGATAGGGCACGTGCCCGTCGGGATGTGGCGGCGTCGGCGTCGGGAAGTGGGCGAGGTCCAAGTGCAAACCGTCGAGCCAACGCCGGAGCGTGTTCTGGTGCGCGAGGTCGAAGCCGCCGGCCGGTGATGGAGTCTCGACCACGCGCGCGGCCCCGCGGAGCTGTCTGCGCCAGAATTTTACCGGGCAGGGAGCGGGGATCAGTTGAACCTCGGCGGGCTGACGCGAGGCCGCGACGATTTCTCTGACCGCCTCCCGAGTCTCGTCATGACACAGGAGCGTGAAATGCCAACCGGGTTCCGGCTCCGACAGGAGCGCGCGGAGCGTCCGCAGCGCGTAGGGGCCGACGCCGCCGTGGCGCGGGGAGGCGTGGCCCAGCCAGAAGCCGGCCCTAAACTTTTCCCGACGGCCCATTGAAATCGAGGTGGTAGACGAGGCCGCCGCTCCCCGGCTCGACCCCCGTCTGCTTGAAGCCGGCGCGCTCGAATAACCTCTTGGCGCGCGCGTTGTCCGGGTGGACTTTCAGCATGAGGCGGGGCGCGGCGCGCAGCCTGCATATCGCCTTCGCCAGCCCGAGCGTGAGGGTGGTCAGCCCGTAGCCGCTGTGTGCCTCGTCAACGAGCACGCCGTAGGCCGGCACTTCGTACCCGGCGTCCCAGCCGCGCAGCATGAAGAAGCCCGCCAGCCGCGCCCGCCAGTACAGCCCCATGTAAACGTCCTGCCCGCTGCCGGCGAGGATCGCGGCGACGGCGGCCTCGTCGAAGGTGAATGGCGTGAAGAACCGGACGTATTCCGGCGACTGTGATTTGAGCATCGAGGCGAGCGCCGGAGCGTCCGCGTCCGTCAGTGGACGAACTGTGAAGTCGTCATCCATTACGGGGACTGTAAACCTTTCTCCCCCCGGCGTAAATCTTCACGCACACACCTGAGAGGCTGCTTCCGACAACCCGCCTGATGCACTAAGGGAAATCCCTTAACCACTCCCCTGATTTTACCAATACCTTAAAGTCCCCGCGCGTGAGATAAACAGCAGGACTAATAATCCTATTCAAAGGATGGGCGCGCCTCCCTAAGTTGTCGGGAAGTGCGTCCGAACAACAGGCAGTCTCCTCCACCGGTGTGGAGAGGGGTTAGCCGTATGAACGAGGGGTTACAAGGGGGGCGAAGGGTGGGGCCCGTCCGCGGGCTTCACCCTTCGTGTTTTTTTGAGCCTGATCCGATTTTTTGTGGCGCTCCTACACAGCCCGGAGTGCGCCGCAGCTAGAAGTTCGGGCTATCAAGGAAAGGGAGCATTATGCGAAGACTGATGACCGTTGTCGCGCTCGGACTGGTGGTGTTTGTGACACTCACCCTCCTGCCGACAACAACTGTGGAGAGAACCGTGCGGGCCTCCAGCCACCGCGAGGCCCCGTCGACTTCGGTTGATCCCATGGCCGACGGCACCGACGTGTACGCCTTCCGCGATCCGGTCGATCCCAGCAGGGTCACCCTGATCATGAACTTCATCCCGTTCCAACTGCCGCAGGGCGGGCCGAACTTCTACCGGTTCGATGACAACATCCAGTACGCGATGAGGATCGATAACAACGGCGACGCCGTCACCGACATCCAGTACATCTTCCGCTTCAGGACGGTGGTCGGCAACGCCAACACCTTCCTCTACAACACGGGGCCGGTCACATCGCTCAACGATCCCGACCTGAACGTCAAGCAGTTCTACTCGATCACGGTGGTGCGGGGTAACGCGCCGAACACGACCACGGCGACCATCACGCCCGCGACGGCCGCCGCCGGGTCGCCGGCCGGCTTCCCGTTCGCCGTGCCGCCGGTCAACGTCGGCATCCGCTCGACGCCGAACTACGAGGCGAACCTCGCGCAGCCGGCGGTCACGACCGTCAGCACCTCGTTCGGTAACGCGCTCGTCTTCGCCGGCCAGCGCGAGGAGGGCTTCTTCATCGACGTCGGCTCGATCTTCGACCTCGCCGGCCTGCGCCCCTTCAACTCGGCTCACGTGGCCCCGCTGACGAACGCGCCCGGCGTGGACGGGACGGCCGGCTTCAACGTCAGCACCATCGCCCTGTCGGTTCCGATCACGGCCGTGACGGCCAACGGGCAGACGCCGACCGGGCCGACCGACCCGAACGCCGTGATCTCCGTCTACTCGGCTTCAAGCCGCACGGCGATGATCGCCTTCTCGGAAGATCGCAGCGGCGGCGTGACCTTCTCCGGCAACTTCGTGCAGGTCTCGCGCCTCGGCAACCCGCTCGTCAACGAGCTGTTGGTTCCGCTCGGGATGAAGGACAGGTTCAACGCATCGCTGCCCGGCACCGACGCGCAATTCCTCCCGTTCGTCCTCGACCCCGAACCGGGCAGGCTGTTCGGCTACCAAGGCTCGCCGCCGGCCTTCGATCTCTACCCGAGCTTCCAAGCCCCTGCGCCGCCGCGCAACGACGTGGCGACGATCTACCTGACCGGCATCCCGGGCGCCAACGTGCAGACGAACACCTCGTCGAACCCGAGCGTGCAGGCGTTCACCGGCCAGCCGGCCAACACCGTGCCGCAGGAGCGGCTGCGGATCAACTTGGCGGTCGCGCCGACCGCCGGCACGGCGAGCGCGACCGGGACGGCTAACCGCCTTGGCTTCCTCGGCGGTGACACCGCCGGCTTCCCGAACGGGCGGCGCGTCGGCGACGACGTGGTGGACATCACGCTGCGCGTGATCGCGGGCGCGACCACATTCACGCCGGCCTTCAACGTCGCCCCGAACAACGCACTCGGCGACGGCGTCAACCAGAATGACGTGCCATTCCTGACGGTGTTTCCGTACCTAGCGACGCCGCGCTCGGGCTACGACTCGCCGACGAGCACGGCCACCGGCTCGACCGATACGACGGCCCCGGCGGTCGCGCCGCCCGCGCCCACGCCGAGGCCGTAACGGGCCGGCGAGCCGGCAGTTTCTTTGCCCGTCGCGGGACAGCTTGGAAACTGTCCCGCGACGGGCAAGAGGTATCACAGGAAGACCCCGCGCAGCAGGTATGCCCAAGAAGTTTTTAGTCAACATCGGGACCATCGCCGCCGCGCTCGCACTCGGGTTCGGCCTGTACGCTCTTTACACGAAGTTCACGGTCAAACCTGATCCGCTGTTCCAGGCGGCGTCGGCCCCGGGGCGGCCCGAGACGCCCGCCGACCGGCAAATCCGCGCCGCTCAGGGCGTGATCGAGCGACTGCCCGAGGCCGCCGCCGGCTATAACCTGCTGGCTATCGCCTTCATGCAGAAGGCCCGCGAGACGGGCGACTTCGGCGTCAACGCCCGCGCGGAGGCGGCCATCAAACGCTCGCTCGAACTCGCCCCCGGCAATCAGGAGGCGACTCGGCTGCAAGCCAACCTCCTGCTCACTTACCACCGCTTCGGCGAGGCGCTCGAAGTGGCCCGCCGCGCCGTCGGGCAGCAGCCGCGCGACTACGAGGCTTACGGCGCGCTCACTGACGCGCTCGTCGAACTCGGCCGTTACGACGAGGCCCGGAAGTCGGTGCAGGTGATGCTCGACCTGCGCCCGTACACGGCCTCCTACGCGCGGGCCTCTTACCTGCGATCCCTCTACGGCAACACCGAGGGCGCGATAGAGGCCATGCGCTTGGCGGCACAGTCGGCCAACCCCGGCAACCCGGAGAACGTCGCCTGGTGCTACGTCCACCTCGGCGACGAGTTGCTGAACGCGGGGCGGCGCGACGAGGCCGAGAAAGAGTACGACCGGGCGCTCTTCGCATTCCCCGACTACCACGTGGCCCTTGCGGCAAAGGCACGCTCGCGGGTCGCCGCCGGCGACTTGGAAGGGGCCGTCGGCTTCTACACGCGCTCACTCGAAAGAGTTCCCTCGCCCGAAGTCGCCGCCGAGTTCGGCAACCTCCTGACCAAGCTCGGCCGCGCCGACGAGGCTAAGCGTCAGTACGACCTGGTCGAATTCATCGAGCGCGAAGGCGCGGCCGGGGCCGACACTTATTCGCGCAGTCTGGCCCTCTTCTGGGCCGACCGGGGCACGAAGCTGGACGAGGCGCTTGCCATCGCGCGGCGGGAGCGGGCCAAGCGCGCGGACATCTACACCAACGACGTGCTGGCGTGGTGTCTTTTCAAGAAGGGCCAACTCGAAGAGGCCCGCGCCGAGATAGAGCAGGCCCTGCGACTGGGGACGAAAGACCCGCGCATCCACTACCACGCGGGCATGATCTATCACGCACTCGGCGACCGCCAGAACGCCGCGCGCTACCTGAAGCTCGCGCTTGAGACGAACGCGGCTTTCGACGTGCTCCAATCGGAAGTCGCACGCCGCACGCTCGCCGCCGTCAGCGCGTGAGGCGTGCGCCGGCCGTCGGCCCTTAAGGAATTCGCATGAAGTACCTTCGTTCAGCCTGCAAGCGCACGCCCGCCGCGCTCCTGTCCGCCTCCCTCGTCGTCTGTTTCGCCGCCGCCGCTGCCGCGCACCCGCTCGGCAATTTCACCGTCAACCGCTTCGCCCGGATCGAGGCCGGCGGCGAACGCGTCCGACTCCGCTACGTGGTTGACATGGCGGAAATCCCCGCCTTCCAGGCGCTGCAAGCGGCGGACGCCGACGGCGACGGGAAGCAATCAACTTCAGAACTTGAGGCATACCTGACACGCGCGGCCGCGCAGTACCTCGGCGGCATCCGCGTGACGGTTGACGGCGCGCCCCTCCCTCTCCGCGAGGTGTCGAAGAAAATCACCACGCCGGCGGGGAACGGCGGCCTCCCGACTCTGCGCGTGGAACTCGATTACGAAGGCGCGCTGCCTGCGGGCGCGGCGGGCGCGGCGCGGCGGCTGCGGTTCGAGGACGTGAATAACCGCGAGCGCACGGGCTGGCACGAGATCGTCGTCGCCCCGGCCGCGGGCGTGAACGTGTACGACAGCACCGCGTTCGGCAACGCCGTCACGGACGAGCTGCGGGCTTACCCGGAAGACCTGCTCTCCGCCCCGCTCGACGAGCGCGCGGCCGAGTTGTCGTTCACCACAGGCGTGGTGCCTGAAGGGGCAAAACCGCTGCTCGCGCGCGACGGCCGCCCGGCCGCCCGCCCGTCCCGCGACCGGCTCGCCGAGTTGATCGCCGTGCCGGAGGTGACGCCCGGCGTCGCCCTCCTGGCCCTGCTGATGGCCGTCGGCCTCGGCGCGCTGCACGCCCTCTCGCCCGGCCACGGCAAGACGGTCGTCGGCGCTTATCTCGTCGGCTCGCGCGGCACGCCCAAGCACGCCGCCTTTCTCGGCCTGACGGTGACGATCACGCACACGCTCGGCGTCTTCGCCCTCGGGTTGGTGACGCTGTTCGCGGCGCAGTACGTCGTCCCCGAACGCCTCTTCCCCGTCCTCAGCCTCGTGTCGGGCGGCATCGTCTTGTTCATAGGCCTGAGCCTCTTCGCCCGCCGGCTCCGCGCCGCGCTCAGCCCCGTGGCACATGCGCATCACGGGCACAGTCACTCGCACGATCACGGCGACGGGCACGGGCACGATCACCACCACGACGGCGATCCGACCGTCCCGCATTCGCACGACGGCGGGAGTGTTCACACGCACCTGCCGCCGGGGGCCGACGGCGCGCCGGTGACTTGGCGCAGCCTGCTGGCTCTGGGCATTTCGGGCGGACTGCTCCCGTGCCCCTCAGCGCTTGTCGTCCTGCTCTCAGCGATCTCTCTACACCGGGTGGGCTTCGGCCTGTTGCTGGTCGTCGCATTCAGCGTCGGGCTGGCCGCCGCGCTGACGGGCGTCGGGCTGGCCTTCCTATACGCCGGCCGCCTCTTCAAGCGCCCCGCGGCGCGGCTGACCTCCGGGAGGCTGGTGCGCGTGCTGCCCGCGTTGAGCGCGCTCGTCATCGTGTGCGTCGGCGCGGCGATCTGTTACGAGGCGCTTGGGCAGGCGGGCTTCCACCCAGCCGCGCTGCTCGGCCGCATCTTCGCGCACGAGGGGGCGGGTACGCCGGCCGGAGGCGAACAGGCTTTAGCGTCGGTGGGCACGTGGGCGATGCTCGGTCTCGGGCTGGCGTTCGGGCTCAAGCACGCCACGGAGGTGGATCACGTGGTCGCCGTCACGGCCATAGTCAGCGAACAGAGGAACCTCCTGCGCGCGTCGCTCGTCGGCGGCCTCTGGGGCGCGGGCCACACGGCGTCGCTCATCGTCGTCGGCTTCGTCGTCCTGGCTCTGCGCGTCGCGATCCCGACGTGGGTGGCCGACTGGCTTGAGTTCGGGGTCGCGCTGATGATCATCGGTCTGGGCGCGAGCGCACTGACGCGGGCGCTGCGACGCCGCTCGGACGTTCACGTCCACAGGCACGAGCACGGGGGCGGCGAGGCCCACGTCCACATCCACTTTCACGAGGGGGACGCCGAGCACCACGACGCGGCGAGGCCGCACGAGCACCCGGTGACGCGGATCGGCTTCAAGCCGCTCGTCGTCGGCATGGCGCACGGGCTGGCGGGTTCGGCCGCCCTGACGCTTCTCGTTCTCACGCAGGTCGAGTCGGTCGCTCTGGGACTGCTCTACCTGTCCGTTTTCGGGGCCGGGTCGATCTTCGGCATGCTGCTGATGTCCAGTCTCGTCGGCCTGCCCTTCGCCCTCAGTTCGCGCGAGCTCACGGGAATCAACTACGGCCTACAGATCACGGCCGGAATTTTGAGCATCGCCTTCGGACTCTGGTACGCCTACGGCACCGGCGTCGCGGCGCCCTTCAAGATTGTTTAGCCGACGCTGCAACCACGCCGCGCCGCGGAACGTGTCGGGCGACCGGCCGGACGCGGCCGCCGGAAGGCGAGTGGCGGACACGAAGATTTATGAAGAAACAACTACGCCACCGGCTGCCACCTTCGGTGCGACTGTTCGCCCGACGGCTGATCGTCCGCGCGGTCGGGCGAAGCGTCCGACTGATCGCCGATCTCTTGAACATAGCTACATCCAACGGCTTAGACCTGAGGCGGGAGCTGCCTTGGGACATTAAGGCAAGCCTCGTCAAAGCCAACCTCTTCCCGGCCCCGCCGCAAGTCGCCGCCGAGACGCCGCGGCCGAATGGCGAGGCCGCGCCCGGCGTGCTCGGCCCGCAGGACTTTCTGTTCCTGATGGAAGTAATGTCGGGACTGAAGGACGCGCCGGCCGAGGCCGCGCGACCTGTACGGGCCTCCATCATAATCCCCGTCTTCGGACAGCTCAGTTACACGTTCCAGTGCTTCCGCGCCCTCCTGCGCGAAGTGAACCTGCGCGAGGACGAGTTGATCATCGTCAACAACGGCTCTCAGGACGAGACCGAGCAGGTCTTCTCACACCTGAAGGGCTTAGTGCGCTTGATTAACAACGAAGAGAATCTGGGATTCGTGCAGGCCTGCAACCAGGGCGCGGCCGCCGCGAGGGGTGAGCACCTCGTCTTCCTGAACAACGACACGGTCGTCAAGCCGGGGTGGTTGGAGCGCCTCGTCGAAACGGCGGAGAAGGATTCGTCAATCGGGGCCGTCGGCTCGATGCTGGTCTACCCGGACGGGCGGCTGCAAGAGGCGGGGGGCATCGTCTGGGTTGACGGCAACGGGTGGAACTACGGGAGGGGGAAAGACCCCGACGAGAGCCAGTTCAGGTACGCGAGGGAGGTCGATTACTGCTCGGCCTCGTCGCTACTGGTGCGGAAGCGCCTGTTCGATGAGCTGGGCGGGTTCGACGAACGCTACGCCCCGGCTTATTACGAGGACACCGATCTGTGCTTCGGCATTCGTTCTCTGGGATACAAGGTCGTCTACCAGCCGCTCTCGCGCGTGATCCACTACGAGGGGGTGACGGCGGGGACGGACATTCAATCCGGCCTCAAGCGCCATCAGGAGTTGAACCGGAGTAGCTTCGTCGAGAAGTGGCGCGAAGTGCTTCGGCACGAGCATCTGGAAAATGATCCGCAGCAGGTGGGCGTCGCCGCCGACAGACGCGGCGGCCCGCGGGTCATCGTGTTCGACCACGAGGTGCCGACCCCGGATAAGGATTCCGGGAGCGTGAGGATGTCTCTAATCCTGAAGTCACTCGCCAAGTGGGGGCGGCCGGTCTTCGTCCCCCTCTACCGGTCGGGCGCGCGGGAATATGAGGAACTCCTGGAGAAAGACGGCATCAGGGTGGCCTCTTTGGCCGAGTACAAAGACCTGATCAGGGAGGGCGGTTTCTACGCGGCGATCCTCAGCCGCGCCTCAGTGGCGGACGCGGTGCTGCCCGCCATCCGCAAGATCGATCCGACCGTCAAAATCATTTTCGACACCGTCGACGTGCATCACCTGAGACTCGCCCGCGAGTACGAGCTGACCCGCGACATCAGGTACGCGGAAGAAGCCGCGCTCCTCAAAAGGCTGGAGACGCGGGCGGCCGCCTCCAGCGATCAGGTCTGGTTCGTCACCCCTGACGACGCGGAGGCCTTGCGCAGAGAGGTGCCCGCAGTGAGCGCGAAGGTCATCCCGAACATACATCCCTTACAAGGTAGGGGCGAGGGGTTCGACGCGCGGGAGGGACTGCTCTTCATCGCCAATTTCAACCACCGCCCGAACACGGACGCCGTGCATTACTTCGTGCACAAGGTGTTCCCGCTCGTCCGGGAGTCTCTGCCGGGGGTGAAGTTTTACGTGGTCGGCAGCCACATGCCGGAGGAGATCAAGTGGTACGGCTCGAACGAGGAGGGGGTCGAAACCCTCGGCTACGTGCCCGACGTTGATCCCTTGTTTCATAAGTCCCGCGTGTTCGTGGCCCCGCTCCGTTACGGCTCGGGCATGAAGGGGAAGATCGGACAGGCGCTCGCCTACGGGCTGCCGGTTGTCACCACCGGCGTCGGGGCCGAGGGGATGGGGCTGGGGCACGGGCGCGAGTCTATGATCGCAGGCGAACATGGGGAGTTCGCCCGGCGGGTGGTTGAGTTATACCGCGACCGAGAGTTGTGGCAGCAACTTGCGGATAACGGCTACCGACACGTCGCACAACGGTTCGCGCCGCAGGTGGTGGAAAAAAGTATCCACGCGGCCTTGTCTGAGCTAGCCCGCGGGAAGCGACCTGTTCGGCGGGCCGTGTCCGGTTCGGTGGCCGCCCCCGCGGAATCTCTCCAAGGGACGTAGGACGCGGATTGCCATTCCGGGAACGTGGGGGTTGCCCGACAGGCGCGCGGGTTCGATAACCATAGCCGAGCAGTTGTCCGTGCGGTTGATCGCGCGCGGGCACTAAATGAGCGGAACCTCCACCACCCGCAAGGTGGTGGTTTGCGCCAGGACAACTGAGCGGAACCCGTCATTCCTCACTTCCTACGCCGTAAGGGTTACCCCTTACGAACTCGCCGTTTTCTCACAATATCCAAGAAACCCCTCCCCGTGAGATAAAACTCATATCCGGTAAAAGGTTCGGCGGCCCCCCAAGCATGCTGGAATCTCGCGCCTGGACTTTGTCCCGCGTTTGACGGGACAGGGGAACGAACACGGGGGGAACGAGGGGGAAAGGACGGGGGCGGGCGTTTGCATCAACCCCGCCTTCCGTCCTTCCTCGGATACGACACCTCCAATGCGTCGGCGACGCGCGCCGCGCTCGCACCTCGTTTTCTTGCCGCGCCCTCAAACCCCCTTATGACGACGGCCCCACACAGTACCGACGCCCGCCCGCCCGGCGCACACGCCGCGCAAGGGCGGCCCGCGCCCGCGGCTCTGCTCGTCCTCGTAGTCGAGGATCACGAAGACACGCGCCTCCTGCTCAGAACAATCCTTGAGATGCGCGGCGGCGTCAGCGTTGTCGAGGCGGAAAACGGCGCGGCGGCAATCGCGATGGCAGAGCGCCTGCGCCCCGACCTCATTTTGATGGACGGCACTCTCCCGCTGCTCGACGGCTTTGCCGCGACGCGCCACATTCGCGCGCTCGCATCCGCGTCGGGAGTTCCGATTGTCTTCCTCTCCGGTCACGCGCAGCCGGCCTCAGAAGCTATGGCGTTCGCCGCCGGATGCACCGATTACCTAGTCAAGCCGTTCGCCTTGGGCGAGCTGGAGCGGGTGCTGGGGCGGCACCTTCCGCCACGGAGGCCGGGTTAGAAAAGCCGGCGCCGGAAGGGCCGGGGTCTCGGCCTTTGCTCGAAGGGCGCTCGCGGGAGAACAAGGAATACCGATGGCGTTACCTCGCAGGTCTATCGAACTTCGCCCGCTGTTGTGTGTGGACGGGGCGGCCCTCGTCAAGCGCATCGCCCGCGGAGACGAGTCCGCCCTCGCCGCGCTCTACGACGCGACGTGCGAATTGATCTACGGACTACTGTTGCGCCATCCTCGGCAACTCCGAGACGGCGGATCAGATTTTGGTGGATGTCTACAAAGAGGTGTGGCAGCGAGCCGCCGCGTACGACGACGGGCGCGAAGAGCCGATCACGTGGTTGGTTATGATGGCCCGCCGTCGCGCTGTCGTCCGGCTCAGAGCAGAGGGTGAAAACCGGGGCCGGCCGGCGAGTCACTTGAAAATTGCCAGAGGGGGACTGGCGACCACCCCCGAAACGGCCGGCAACACTTCCGAGCAGCAAAGAATCGTGCGCTCGGCGTTCAGCGCGCTTCCGCCCGCGGAGCAACAGATGATCGAGCTGGCTTACTTCTCCGGCCTGCGCCGGGACGAGATCGCCGCGCGGGTCGGGCTGTCGGTTCAGTCTGTGCGGGCGGGGATACGGGCCGGGATGAAGGGGCTGCGCGACGCTTTCGAGTTCAGCCTCTCACCCAGGTAAGAAAAGGAGTCGGCGGATGTTGTCTTCAAAATTGATCCGACGTAGCGGCGGCTCTCGCCTCTCCCTGACGCTGTGCGTCTTGATGGCTACGCTATCCGGCGTCGCCTGCAACCACGGCGAGAAGGCCGCGCAGGTTAAAGCCCCCGCGCCGCCTCGGACGGCCCCGGCGTCACTGTGAATCCGAACCCGCACCAGACCGGAAACGCCGCAGCCGGCCGGGACGTGTTCCGCTTCGAGACCTTCGGCAACGAGGGCTTCTGGACGGACGCGGCGCGCCTGCCGAAGGGGATGACGGACGCGAAGTTCACCCCGAAACAGGCTCTGGAGGCGGGGCTCCAAGTGGATATCGAGGCCGTCGATCCCGGGATGCGGAAAATCATGGAGGCGGAACTGAAGACGGATTTGTCGCCGCAGAACGCCCCCGCGCTCAACGATCCGAAAAACACCATCGCCCTCATCAACGCCAACGCCGTCGTCGGCGTCGTCCCGAAGGACACGAATGGCGACGGGAAACTCGACATCATGAGCGGCGACAAGGTCGGCATCTCCTGCACGATCTGCCACACCATCACCGACAAGTCTGTCTTCGACCTGCCGGGCGGCGGCTCCGTCGGCCGCCGCGTGGACGGCCCCGCCGCGCTGACCCTAAACGTCGGCAAGCTGCTGGCGACGGCGGCCAACTCAAGGGCCTTTTACCCGAACCTCCAGCAGACGTTCTTGGGCGTGAGCATTGGGAGGGCGCCTTCGGGGTTGGGGCCTGACTCGACCGAGGCGGAGGTGGATGCTTATTTGAGTAACCCCGCCTTCTACCCGGTCGGCACTTTCGACGAGACGCAGGACGGTAACGGCAACCCGGTCAAGAACACACCTCTGTTCAGGCAGGACTTGGCCGCGCCCTATGGCTCCGCTGGCGAGTTCAGCAAACTGGACGACATCAGCAACGGCTCTTACACGACCAACCTCGACCCGACGACCTTGCTGACGCCCGAGGGCCGACAGTTTCTAGAGATGAAGGCGGGGCCGGCCGGCCGGCAGATGGCTTCCGAGTACGAGAAGATTCTGCGGGAGACAAATGTTACTGGCTACCCGTTCGTCAAGGCGGCGATGACGGGTAAAGTCGGCGACCCGGCGAGCATCGTCGGGCGGCGGGTGGACAACCAGAAACTGCTCGACATGAGCGCCTACCTCGACGCGTTACAGGCGCCTCCCGGCGCGAAGGTGAATGCCGAGACGGCCGCGCGCGGGCGCGAGCTGTTCCGCGCCAACTGCACGCAGTGTCACAACGTGGATCAGAGCAAGTTCGTGCCGCCGATGCTGGTCGAGATGAAGACCATCTGGCCGGGCTACACGGCCATCCCCGTGGGTAAGCGCGGCGACTCCAAACTCAGCACGATCCTGAACTCGCCGGGCACCTATGACGACAAGATGGTCGTCGTTGATGCCAGCGACCGCGGCGAGAAGCGCGGCCACGCCCTGCCGCTGCTGCTCGATCTGGCGCGCACCAACATGTTCCTCCACGACGGCTCGGTGTCGAGCCTCGACAGCCTGCTCGATCCAGCGCGCGGCGAAAACGCCCCGCACCCGTTCTACCTCGCCGACGCCGCGCAGCGCGGCGACGTGGTCGAGTTCTTGCGGGGCCTCGACACGGGTGGCCCCGCCGAGCCGCAGGGCGCACGTCCCGGCTTCTCACTCTGGACACTCTTCCCCGCCTTAGCCGGCGGGCTGATCTGGTTGAAAACCAGAAGGCGGGCGGCCGGCCGATGAATCTCAAGGCAGTCATCCTCAACTGCACGCTCAAGAAGAGCCCCGGCGTATCGAACACGCGGGCTTTGATTGATAAGGTCGCGGGTCTGATGAAGCCGCTCGGCGTCGAGTCGGAGGTGATCCGCGTGGTCGATCATCACGTCCCCTTCGGCGTCTCTTCAGGCGAGGGGGAGGGGGACGAGTGGCCGAAGATTCTGGCGAAGCTCAAAGGCGCCGACATCGTCATCGTCGGCACGCCGCTCTGGTTCGGCGTGCGGTCTTCCGTGGCGCAGATGGTCATCGAGCGGCTCGACGGGACCCACGAGGAGGCGGACCCCGGGACGGGCCAGTTCCCCCTCTACGGGAAGGTGGCGGGAGTTATCGTCACGGGCAACGAGGACGGCGCGCACCACGCGGCGGCCACCACGCTCTTTAACCTGACGCACCTCGGCTGCGCCGTCCCGCCGAACGCCGATTGCTACTGGACGGGAGAGGCGGGCCCGGGACCGAGCTACATCGAGGCCGGCGGGGACAGTCACCTCTACACGAACAAGACTGCCCGGTACCTCGCCCACAAAGTGGCGTTTTTGGCCCGGCTTCTCAAAGAGCATCCGATTCCCACTAATCTCAAAGAGTTGACCGGGGAAGCCGAAGGGGAGAGCGCCTGATGCGTAAGATTCGCGGAAAGGAATAGCTGAGGTGAGGCCCCAAAAGTATCGGGGGGAGTGGCTGCTGACGGCCGTCGGCTGCGTCGGCGCCGTCCTCATCCCTTTCGGGAGCGCGTGGAATTTCGGCGGGACGAGCATTGTTCTGCCGGTATTGCGGATGGCGGTTCCGGGCGGTCTCGTCCTGATCGTCGGCAGCCTCCTGGTGATCGGGGCGTTACTGGCCGACCGTCGCCTTTCTAACATAAAAACACGAGAGCAGATCATCCGTGACACACTCGGGGCCGAAGGAGAAGATCGGTAATAAACACACCGGAGCTGATACCGGCCTGACGCACTACCGCCGTTGTTAGTCGCACGCAGTTTGAGGGGCCGGGCACGCCGCCGAGATAAGACGGACGCGCCCGGCCGTGCCGTTAACTATCTCCCACGGGAGGGGAACTAAAGATCATGGCAAAGACAGTCGCCACCATCATGGGCGTGGTGTTCATCCTCGCCGGCCTCGTCGGCTTCGTCAGCAACGACCTGCTGGGCTTCCACCTGACGGCCTTCCACAACGCCGGCGTCCACATCGTCTCCGGCGCCGTCTCCCTCTACTTCGGCCTGAAGGGGACGCTCCGGGGGGCGCGGCTCTTCGATCTGGTTTTCGGGATCGTGTACGCCGGGCTCGGCGTGCTCGGTTTTCTGGCGGGGAGCAGCCAGTCCCCGTCGACGGGCGTGCCGGGCCCGGCCGACGGGCGGCTGTTGAAAGTCATCCCGAGCATGCTCGAATTGGGGACGAGCGACCACATCCTGCACATCCTGCTTGGGCTCGTCTTCGTCGCCGGCGCTCTCTTAACCAGAGCCGATGCTGATAGCCGGGCGCGCTGAATTCGGATGAAAAGGAGTAATGGGGCGATCCGAACCGCCGCCCCCGTCCGCAATTTATATGGCCCCCACAACACTAACCTCGCCAGAGTGGTAACCGCTGGTCGAACCCCTGACATCAATCCGGTTCCGTGGAAAGTAGAGCGCGTTTGCCACGCGGCAAACGCGGTTGAGGAGAGATGCGGAGCAACTCTACGCGAGCATGGGTTACGGATAAATGCGAACGCTCGCTCCGTAACTCCTGCCTCATAGGTGTCGGTGCCGGTTGACTTCCACAACATCGTCACTGATGGGCATTCTCAGGGGGGGATACATGAAGAACACTTCCGACGTCGCCAAGCTGCTGGTCATTGGCGTCTTTCTAGTATTCGTGGGCTTCGCCTTTCAGGGTTTGAGCACCGCGCAAAACAGGCCCGCGTCAGACGGGCCGATGAATCAGGGAGTTCGTGTCGCGCGGCAGGACGGCGACGCCGGGTCGGGGCGCGACGTGTTCCGTTTCGAGACCTTCGGCAACGAAGGCTTCTGGACGGACGCCGTGCGCCTGCCGGCGGGCGTCGTAGCGGCGGGCGTCACCCCTTTGCAGGCTCTACAACTCGGCCTTCAGGTTGACGTCGACGCCCTCGACGCGGCGACACAGAAGGCGGTCGCGGCGGAACTTAGAAAAGAACCCACCGGGAAAAGCTCGGCGCTGTTCAACGACCCGACCGTCACGGTCAAGCTGATCAACGCCAACGCCGTTGCGGGCATGGTGGTGAGGGACACCAACGGCGACGGGAAGTTGGACGTGGCCTCGGGCGACAAGGTGGGAGCGAGCTGCTCGCTGTGCCACACCATCACGGACGGATCGATCCTGAGCCTGCCCGGCGGCGGTTCAATCGGGAAGCGCATCGACGGCCCCGCCAACCACAACATCAACCTGGGGGCCATCTTCGCCACCGCCAGCAACTCGCGCGCCCTCTACCCCGTGCTGCAACTCGCCCTCACCGCCAACAAGGGCAAGACGCTGGGGCGCGCGCCCACAGGGCTGACCGAGAACTCGACCGAGGCGGAGGTGGACGCCTACCTCTCGAACCCGCAGTTATACCCCGTCGGCATGTTCGACGACACGTTCGACGGCAACGGCGACCCGATGCACAACACGCCGTTCTTCCGCCAAGACCTCGCCGCCCCGTTCGGCAGCGAGGGGACAATCGCCCGGCTCGACAACTTCAACAACCTCGTCTACACGGGACTGTTCGACCAGACGACGCTGACGACACCGGGCGGGCGCGCGTTCCTGCGCAAGCTCGGCGGCCCGGCCGGCGACGAGATCGCCGACGACTACGTGAAGGTGCTCGCGGCGACGAACGTGACCGGCTACCCGTTCGTGAAGGCCTCAACGCACCCACAGCCCGGCAGCGAGGACGCGCCGCTTGGGCTACGCGTCGACAACCAGAAGCTGCTTGACCTGAACGCCTACGTCGTCAACCTGCCCGCGCCGCGCGGAGTCCGCGGGGACAGCCGCGCGATGTCGCGGGGGCGCGACCTGTTCCGCACTTCGGGCTGCACCACCTGTCACAACGTGGATCAGGGCAAGCCCGTGCCCGCCGGTATCGTCCCGATGAAGGCGATCTTCCCCGGCGACAACCCGTTGATGCTGGCGCAGCGGATGCCGCCGCTCAACGCGGTGCTGGACACGCCGGGAGTCTTTTTCGACGACAAGATGGCAATCGTCAACGCCTCCCTGCGCGGAGAGATTCGTGGCATCGCCTTGCCGCTCTTGCTCGACCTCGCGCGCAAGCCCGTCTTCCTGCACGACAACTCGGTTCCGAGTCTGGACAACTTGTTCGATCCGGCCCGCGGGGCCGACGCACCGCATCCCTTCTACTTCTCCGACGCGAAGGCGCGGGCGGACATGGTCGCGTTCCTGCGCAGTCTGGACACTCGTTGAGAAGTAGTTATCCGCCGGGAAGCAATTCGTGGCGCGCGCGCCGGCAGCGCCGAGAGCGGCGGGGCGGAAAATCACTTCCGCCCCGCCGCTCGTTGGTCTAAGCACACGACGCCGGACGAAAAGACAGACGCATGACACTAACAGCACAGCAGACATTCTCAGACGAATCCGCACGTTAAATCATGACAACGGCTAAAATCTATCCGGCCCGGCAGAGCTCAGGGCTATCCGGTACGGCTGATGACGAAACCTCACCCGTGTCAGATTACGCTCTGACACGGATAGCCGCGGAAGGCGACATGCAAGCCTTCGAGGAGCTCTACCGGCGTCATCACCGGCGCGTGTATTCCATTTGCCTGCGCATGACACAGAGCGTCGAGGTGGCGGAAGACCTCGCGCAGGAAACCTTCACACAGCTCTTCCGCAAGGTATGAAGCTTTCGCGGCGACTCGGCGTTTACGACGTGGCTGCACCGGCTGGCCGTGAATCAAGTCCTGATGCACTTTCGCAAACGTAAAGTGAGGGATGAGAAGACGACGGAAGACGGGGAAACTCCGGAGCAGACAGTCTTAGGCACGGAAGACCCGGCGAGGATGCCGGTGATTGACCGAATCGCGCTCGATAAAGCGATAGCGCAACTGCCGCCCGGCTACCGCGCGGTTTTTATCCTGCATGACGTGGAGGGCTACGAGCACGGGGAGATAGGACGTATGCTGGGGTCCTCGATAGGGACTTCAAAGTCGCAACTGCATAAGGCCCGGATGAAATTGCGCCGCCTGCTTATGCAACAAGGCGCGAAGAACAAAGTTGAGTAGGCTTTACGAAAAGCGTCCCTCTTAGTGCATCCAAATGGTGATGACCGAATCGAGCTATGATCTGGTGAAGTATCGTCCGTAAATTAAGTGGCGTGCAAAATCTCAGATTCAATCTTCCGAAAGGTCGTTTACATGTCCGGTTCTCTGCCCCGTATTCTTACCCTCTTCACGCTCGGCATCATGACGGCGTGTCACGCGGCCGCCGCCCGACAGGTCTCACTACCCGATCCGGTTCTGGACGCCCCGCTCGCGGCCGCGAAGGGCGAGCGGACGGCCGTCCTCGCAGGGGGCTGCTTCTGGGGCGTCGAAGCCGTGTTCGAACACGTTAAAGGGGTCACCAGCGTGACCTCCGGCTACTCGGGCGGCTCGGCGGCATCGGCTAATTATGAGATGGTCAGTCGGGGCGAGACGGCCCACGCCGAATCGGTGCGGATAACTTACGACCCCTCGCGGATCACCTACGGGCGGCTTCTCAAGGTGTTCTTCTCCGTCGCCCACGACCCGACGGAGTTGAACCGGCAAGGCCCGGATACGGGGACGCAATACCGCTCGGCCATTTTTTACTCCGACGAAGAGCAGAAGCGCATCGGCGAAGCCTACATCCTTCAACTGAACCGGGCCAAAGTGTTCGAGCGCCCCGTCGTCACGCAGGTCTCCCGCCTTAACTCTTACCACGAGGCCGAGGCTTACCATCAGGACTACGCCGCCCGTCACCCGAACAACTCTTACATCGTGATTAACGATCTCCCGAAGGTGGCGAGCCTCCGCCGGCAGTTCCCCGATCTCTACAGAGCAAGATAGCTCGTTCCCCCGCCCCTCTCTCCGGCGGCGCATCTTCCGCCACCGGCGAACAGTCGTCGGCCGCCCTACCGTCCGTCCGGCCGCGTGTGCCAGTACGCCCACGCGATGAGCACCGCCTGCAACGGCAGTCTGAGCCATAAAACCAGGGGGTGGATGTCGGGGTAGAGCTGCGGGCTGGTCGCCATTTGAACGTTCGCCGGAAACACGGCCACGAGCAGCGCGACCAGCCCCCAGGCCGCGACCCGCGTGAGAGCAGGCACAAGGAGCAGGCCGCCCAGGGCGACCTCGCAGACCCCACTAAGGTAAACAAGGAAGCGAGGCCACGGCAGGTAAGGCGGCATCATCTTCAGGTAGAAGGCGGGGTTGATGAAATGATTCAAACCCGCCAGCACGAAGAACACGCAGAGTACGTATTTCAG
>DATCVD010000248.1:0-8011 GCA_036567125.1 Pyrinomonadaceae bacterium
CGAGGCGGCGCGGCTCGCCGCGCGGCGGCGCGCCCGTGAAGGCCGACTCGTCCAACTCCTGTCCGTAGAGCGCCTGAATCCCCATCGGGACTTCGCCGTCTTCGCCCGTCCCCAACGTGCCGTGAAGGACGACGCTGAGGATCGCCTTCTCCGATCTGTTCCTGATCCTGAACGCGAACTGCCGCAGCCAGTCCCCGCGCGCGTCGAAGGCGACGGAGACGATCCCCTGACCCTCATTCACCTCCGCGAACTTGTGCGCCTCGCCCCCCGCGTCCACGCCGATCAGCTCGACCGGGTGCCGCGAAGGTATCTGGACAGTCTCGACGACGACTTGCGGCTGCGCGGTCTGCGCGAAGGCCGCGGCCGCGCACGCGACGACGAGAGCGACGCAAAGACCGGCGCGGCGGCGGGGAAGTCCGCGGGCCGACGTGTTAGCGCGTTTCATCTTTACTCCTTCGGCGTTCGTGACGGCGGGGGCCGCGCCCCGTAGCCGCGCATGCGGTTCGCGCGTTCGGTCAGTGCCCGGCGCTTCAGACGATTGCCGGGTCGAACTTCTCCATGTAAGTCGTCGGCGCGTCGCCCGGCTCGGTGAAGCCGTAGCGCCGGTAGAGTTCCTGCGCGTCGCGCGTGGCGAGCAGCCAGCGGCGCAGGCCCTGCAACTCCGGGTGCGCCAGCACGCACTCGACGAGCCACTTCGACAGGCCGCGCCCGCGCTCCTCCGGCAGGACGAACACGTCGGCCAGCCACGCGAACGTCGCGCGGTCGGTGACGACGCGCGCGAAGCCGACCTGACGGCCGTCCGCGCGGTAGACGCCGAACGGCAGCGAGTGCTCGACCGAGCGCTCGACGCGCTCGCGCTCGCGCCCGCGCGCCCAGTAGCTCTCGCGGCTCAGGAAGCCGTGCACGACATCCAGATCGAGCCGCGCCCGCTCGTCGCTGATCGTGTAGTCGCCTCGTCGCCACTCGGCCATAAGACAACGGAAGCGGGCAGCGGTTGAAGGCCGAAGGTGAAGATTAAAACTCCCCCGCCGAACCTTCCGCCCTCACCCTTCCCCCTTTCCCTCTTCCCCGGTTTCCACGCCCGCCCCCGTCGCCTGTTCCTCTTTCCACTGCGTCGCGCGCGAGTGCGGGACGCCGAACTGATCGAGGACGCGGAAGACGAGGTGATCGACCAGCTCCGTGATCGTCCGCGGCCGGTGGTAAAAGGGCGGGCTGGCCGGCACGATGCGCGCCCCGGCGCGCGCGAGCCGCGTCATGTTCTCAAGGTGGATCAGGTTGTACGGCGCTTCGCGCGGGACGAGGACGAGCTTGCGGCCCTCCTTCAAGGTCACGTCGGCCGCGCGGTGAATCAGGTTCGTGATCGCGCCCGACGCGATCGCGCCGAGCGTCCCCATCGAGCACGGGATGACGATCATGCCGGCCTGCGGGTGCGACCCCGACGACGGCGCGGCCGCCATGTTGTCGAGCCGGTGCCAGCGGATCAGCTTGGAGTCAGGCGCTATGCCCGCCCAGCCGTTCACCGCCCGCGCGTCGCCCGCTTCGAGCTTCGCGCCCGTCTCGACGCGCGCGACGATTGTCGCCGCCTCCGACATGATCAGGTTGACGCGCTCGACTGCGCCGCTCGCCGCGAGGTGCGCGAGCGTGCGCTGCGCGTAGATCGAGCCGGAAGCGCCGGTGACCGCGACAGTCAGTTCCATCGCCGGGGATTGTAGAACAACCGCGTGCTAGAATGAACTTCGAACAGCGAAAGGACGGGCTGCCTGCGCCGATGGATTTACGCGAAATAGAGGAACTGCTGCGCGCGCACCGCGACGGACGGCTGGAGACGCGCGAGGCCGCGCGGAGGCTCGGCAACCTGCACTTCGAGGACATCGATCACGCGCGCGTCGATCACGCGCGCGCCGCGCGGCAGGGCTTCCCCGAGGTCGTCTTCGGGGCGGGCAAGACGCGCGCGCAGGTCGTCGAAATAGTCGAGAAGTTGATCGCGCGCGCGCCCAACGTGCTCGTGACGCGCACGGACGCCGACACCTTCGGCGAGGTGCGCAACGTCTGCACGGAGGCCGAGTGGCACGAGTCGGCGCGCATGATCCGCATCCGGCGCGACCGGACGGAGCGCGGCGTCGGCGAGATCGGAATCGTGACCGCCGGCACGAGCGACATCCCCGTGGCGGAGGAGGCCGCGCTGACGGCCGAGGCGATGGGCAACCGCGCGGCGCGCATCTGGGACGCGGGCGTCGCCGGCATCCACCGGATACTGGCCGAGCGCGAGCGCCTGCGAAGGTTCCGCGTGGTGGTCGTCGCGGCCGGGATGGAGGGGGCGCTCCCGAGCGTGGTCGGCGGTCTGGTCGGCGTCCCCGTGGTGGCCGTGCCGACGAGCGTCGGGTACGGCGCGTCGTTCGGGGGCGCGGCGGCGCTGCTGGGGATGCTCAACTCGTGCTCCTCGAACGTCTCGGTCGTCAACATCGACAACGGCTTCGGCGCGGGCTTCGTCGCCAGTCTAATCAACCGGCGTTGGGAGGGGGAGGCGACGGCGGGCGGCGACTCGTAAATCACGGTCGCAGGCGCGCAGTCGCGCGACTAGCGCGCCGACGCGGTCGCTCTTGCGCCCGGCCGTCCGCCGAGTTCATACTTCGCGCAGGAAGAAGTTTTATGGCTAACGACCTCACGACGACGAAGGAAACGACGCCATGAGCGAAAACCTCACGCAACAACTGCCGGAAGACCTGCTGCGACTCATCCTCACGCGCCTCGACTCGATTGACGCGCGCATGACCTCTCTCGAAACTCGGATGACCTCACTTGAGGATCGGATGACCTCACTTGAAGGTCGCGTCACCTCTCTCGAAGAGCGCATGAGTGCGCTGGAAGAGAAAGTTGATCGCCGCCTGCAAGAGACGCGGCCGATCTGGGAGGCGGTGCTCAAACGGCTCGACGCGGTCGAGGTTCGGATGGCGGGCCTCGAAAGCGAGGTGCGCGTGGGCGTGCGCCAGATAGATCGGCGGGTCGAGATACTGGCGGTGGACGTGCCCGAAGTTCGCCGGTCTCACCACGAGTTAGAGGGCCGGGTGGCTAAGCTTGAGCCGGAGTCAAAGCGTTAGTCGCCCGGCGGCCCGGGCGTCCCACAGGTACATTTCAAAGCTCTTCAAAACTCTCTTCGCGGCGGTCGCGCTCTTCGCGCTGTCGTGTGCAAAGCGGCGGACGACGGGAAGAATGTTTGAGCCGAGGACAAAGCTGTGCGGAGCGGGCGACACTCAGACGGCGTCGCTCGCCGCGCGCCGCGCGGCGCTCACCCTCCTCGTTTTTGCGTTAGCTTGGTCGGGCGCGGGCTGCGGCGCGCGGCGCACGCCCGATCTCGCCCGCATCTTCGAGCGCGCCAAGAGTCGCAAGGGTAAGCCGCCCGTCGTCATCATCCCCGGCATCCTCGGCTCGCGCCTGCGCAACCCGGCGACCAACGAGATCGTCTGGCCCTCCGCGATCCGCTCGGAGACGGACGGCCTGAGCCTGCCGATGACGCCCGACCTCGCCCGCAACCGCGACGCGCTCGTCGCCGACGAGATCGTCACGACCGCGCGCCTCATCCCCAAGCTGGAGCGCATCTCGCCCGAGGTTTACGTCTACCGCGAGCTGCTGCGCGCGCTCACCGACTACGCCGGCTACCGCGAGGGCAGTTGGGACGCGCCCCGCGCGGAAGACTTCGAGGACACCTTCTACGTCTTCCCCTACGACTGGCGGCGCGACAACGTCGAGACCGCGGCGCAACTGATCGGCCGGCTCGACGAGTTGAAGCGGAAACTCGGCAGGCCCGACCTGCGCTTCAACGTCGTCGCGCACTCGATGGGCGGGCTGGTCGCGCGCTACGCCGCGCGCTACGGGGCGGCCGACCTCCCGCCCGACGGCGCGGCCCCGCGGCCCACTTGGGCGGGCGCGTCGCACGTCGCCAAGATTTTCATGATCGGCACGCCCAACGAAGGCTCGGCCGAGGCGTTCGTCACGCTGCTCGAAGGCTACTCGATCACGGAGGGCCTGCGCCGCCGCGTCCGCCTGCTCAACAAGCTCGGCCGCGAGGACGCGGTCTCGATCCCGGCCGTCTACCAACTGCTCCCGCACGCGGAGTCGGCGCGCTTCCTCGACGAGAACCTGCGGGAGTTAACGGTCGATCTCTACGATCCGAACGCGTGGCGCGGTTACGGCTGGTCGCCGATCTCCGACGCGGAGTTCCGCGCGCGCTACGCGCGCGGCGAGGCGAAGGACGAGAACGGCCCCGTCGGCCCGCGCCCCGCCGAGGAACTCGACGCCTACTTCGCCGCGGTCTTGAAGCGCGCGCGCCGCTTCCACGAGGCGCTCGACGCCCCGTCGCCCGTCCCGCCGCCCGTCCCGCTCTTCGCCTTCGGCGGCGACTGCGAGGAGACGCTCTCCGCGCCCGTCATCATGCGCGACGCGAAGACGAATGGTTGGCGCACCGTCACGCAGCCGCGCCCCTTGCGCAACTCGGCGGGCCGCGAGTGGAAGCGCAAGGAGGTCGAGCGCGCGATGTTCGAGCCGGGCGACGGGCGCGTCACGCGCCGCTCGCTGATGGGCGAGACGCTCCGCGACGTGCGCCGCAGCCGGCTCTTCGACACCCCGCTCCCGATCAGCTACGCGGTCTTCGCCTGCGACCTCCACAGCGACCTGCAAAAGAACAAGACGATCCAGAACAACGCCCTGACCATCCTCGTCAACGAAGTGTTGAACTGAAAACCCCCCGAGCGCGGCGGATCAAGCCCGCGCCGTTTGCCTCCACACCGAAGCGGAAAGTATAACTAGACGCATGACACTCGACAGACCTTCCCCCGTGCCCCGCCGCGTTGTGCCCGTCTTAGCCCTCGCGGCCTTCTGTTTCACGTTGCTCGGCTGCGGCGGCAGCGCGCACGAGTTGTCCGAACCCGCGGGCGCGCCGCGCGTCCCCGTCGCCGAGTTGATCACACAGGCCGACGCGGCCTACGCCGGGCGGGCCGATCTCGACCGCGTGCGCGAGGGGCTGAAACTCCTGCGCTCCGCGCGCGCGCAGGAGCCTGCCAACTACGAGGTGGCGTGGCGCACGGCGCGGCTCGCCTACACGCTCGGCGACAGGTCGAAGGACGACGAGGAGCGCGCGAAGGCTTTCGCCGAGGGCGTCGCGGCGGGCAAGGCGGCCGCCGCCGCCGAGCCGCAGAAGCCCGAAGGCCACTTCTGGCTCGGCGCGAACACGGGCGGCGAGGCGCAAGTCCTCGGCCCGCTCTCCGGCCTCGCCTCCGCGAAGGAGTTGCGGCAGCGGATGGAGACCGTGCTCAGGCTCGACGAGGACTTCCAGGGCGGCAGCGCGCACATGGTCTTGGGCCGGCTCGACACGGAACTGCCCTCGATGCTCGGCGGCGACGTGAAGCGCGCAATCGCAACTCTGGAACAGGGTCTTAAATACGGCGAGCAGAACTCGCTGCTGCGCCTGCGCCTCGCCGAAGCCTACCTCGCCGACAAGCGCAAAGAGGACGCGCGCCGCGAACTCAACTACCTCCTCCAGATGAAGCCGCACCCCGACTTCCTCCCCGAACACGAGGAGGCCACCACGAAGGCCCGCGAGCTGCTGGCGACGCGGTTCAAATAAGCCCTCTTAAAGTCCCGGCGGTATAAAAGAGGCGGGATCGGGTTCATCACCCGATCCCGCCTCGTTGCTTTCACGTCTGCGAATGCTGCCGCCCGCGGCCCCGAAGCGTGACCCGGATCAGCCGCCGGCGAGCGCGCGCTGCTGGACGAGCGCGGCGGCCTCCGCGAGCGACACGTCTTCCGACTGCTTCGACGCGCGGTCGAACAGCTCGACCTTGCCGTCCGCGATCTTCTTGCCGACCGTGACGCGGAAGGGGATGCCGATCAAGTCCGCGTCCTTGAACTTGACGCCCGCGCGCTCGTCGCGGTCGTCGAGCAGCACTTCGAGTCCGGCGGCGCGCAGCTCCTTGTAGAGCCGCTCGCCGGCCTCGCGCATCTCCTCCTGCTTCATGTTCGTGACGGTCACGACGGCGTCGAAGGGCGCGATCTGGCGCGGCCAGCGGATGCCGTCCGCGTCGTGGTGCAGCTCGATGGCCGCGGCCATGATGCGCTCGACGCCGATGCCGTAGCTGCCCATCACGATGGGCACCTCCTTGCCGTCCTGATTCAGCACTGACGCACCCATCGACACCGAATACTTCGTCCCCAGCTTGAAGATGTGCCCGATTTCGAGCGCCTTCGCCACGTCGAGCGCGCCCGCCTCACAGTTCGGGCAGCGCTCGCCGGACTGGACGGCGCGGAGATCAGTCCAGAGATCGACGGGGATGTCCCGGCCGATGTCGACGCCGCGCAGGTGGTGGTCGTCCTTGTTCGCGCCCGTCGTCATGTTGGTGCGGCCTTTGAGCGCGTGGTCGGCGACGATGCGCAGGCTCCGGCCCGCCGCCTTCGCGGCCTGCTTCGCGCCGAAGCCGCCGAGCGATCCCGCGCCCGCGCCGAGCAGTTCACGGATCTCTTCGGGGTGCGCGGGGCGCACCTGCATCGCGCCGAGCGCGTCGGCGAGCTTCGTCTCGTGTAGCTGGTGGTCGCCGCGCAGCAGCGCGAGGACGGCTTCGTGCTCGCCGCGCTCGTCCGCGGCGACGTAAACGAGCGACTTGATCTGGCGGTCGGCCGCCGCGCCGCCGGGGAAGTTCATCAAATCTTCAATCGTGCGCACATTCGGCGTCGGGAACTCTTCGGGCGCGTTCAAGCTCGAAGGCTCGTCCGTGATCGCTTCGACTTTTGAAGTAGCCTTCTCAAGGTTGGCCGCGTAGCCGCACGCCTCGCACGACGCGATCAGGTCTTCGCCCGCGTCCGTCTTGACCATGAACTCGTTCGAGGCCGAGCCGCCCATCGCGCCCGAAGAGGCTTCGACGATTGAGAACCGGAGGCCGCAGCGCGTGAAGATTTTGACGTAAGCCTCGCGCTGATCCTCGAAAGATTTGTCGAGGCCCGCCTGATCCGCGTCGAACGAGTAGGCGTCCTTCATGATGAACTGGCGGACGCGCAGCACGCCCGACTTCGGGCGCGGCTCGTCGCGGAACTTCGTCTGAATCTGGTACCAGATTTGCGGCAGTTGCTTGTAGCTGCGCACCTCGTGGCGCGCGATGGAGGTGAAGACTTCCTCGTGCGTCATGCCGAGGCACAAGTCCGCGCCCTTACGGTCTTTCAAGCGGAACATGTTGTCGCCCATCACCGCCCAGCGGCCCGACTCCTCCCAGATTTCGCGGGGGTTGAGCGCGGGCAGCAGGAATTCCTGCCCGCCGACGGCGTTCATCTCCTCGCGGATGACGTTCTGGATGCGCGTCATCACGCGCCACGCGAGCGGCAGGTACGAGTAGATGCCGGCGGCGAGCTGGCGGACTAACCCGGCGCGCAGCAGCAGGCGGTGCGAGACGACTTCGGCGTCCGCGGGGTCTTCGCGGAGCGTCGGGATGAAGAACTGTGACCAGCGCATGACTCGGTTTACCTTCCGGCAGAAGAAAGAATGCTTTGCAGAAGCGGACGGGCATTGTCGCCCACCGCCGCGGCGCAAGGCAAACGGCGGAGCCGCTTGTGATCGCGCGACCCCTCTTCGTCGATGCCCAAGACTTCCGAACTCCGGCCGGGCACCGCGGCCGTGTGGGGGAGCGCGGGGAAGTGTGTTTCGAGCGGGGGCCGGGCGGCCCCCTCGTAGAACGTCTCGCCGGGCCGGAAGCCTTCGCTGAATTCTGGCATAATGTCTCGCGCCGGGAGCGGAAGGCGTTTCGCGGGGGCGGTCGGCCGGCGGAAAATTTCAGACGACAGCAGAGCTTAAATGTCCCAGCCGCGCGCAGAAGAAACCGGGGCGGTCGCCCCCTTCGGCGTCACGTTCAACAGCCCGCAGAGCGGCTTCATGTCGCTGGGCTTGCGCGCGGGCGGGCGCGAGTTCGCGGCGGCCGTGTCGTGCCGCCCGCGGGATTCGCTGCGCGAGCTGATCGCGGCCCTCACGCGGCTC
>DATCVD010000249.1:0-2850 GCA_036567125.1 Pyrinomonadaceae bacterium
CGGCGCAGGCGCGCGAGGCCCGCGACGGCCAGCGCGAGGCTGACGAGCGTCCCGACGACGCCGATGACGAGCGGCTGCGTCTCGCCGCCGCGGACGCCCCTGATCCAGAGTTCCGCGACCGCGCCGTAGCCGAGGAAGAGGGCCACGCCGATGTTGAGCAGTGCGAGTGTCATCCGCCGTCCTCCGGGGTGAAAGGCTGAAACAACTGCGGACTCGGTTAGACACCGCGCGCCCCGCGCTGTTCCGACGCCACGCGTTGAAGTTCGAAAGCGCGCCCGTTGTGTGATAAAACTGCGGCCATGCCGGAAAACACACCCGCACAGTCGCCCCAAACTGCGCCCGCGCGCCGCCCGTGGTACAAGCCGTCGCTCAACTGGCTGCTCGTCTTCGTGCCCGTCGCCGCCGCGATGCGCTTCGTGCCCTCGTTGGAGAACCCGACGGCGCTCTTCATCGTCTCGTGCCTCGCGATCATCCCGCTCGCCGGCTGGATGGGACGCGCCACCGAGCACCTCGCCGAACACTTGGGCGAGGGCGTCGGCGGGCTGCTCAACGCCACGTTCGGCAACGCGGCCGAGCTGATCATCGCGCTCTTCGCGCTCTCGAAGGGCTTGGAAGGCGTGGTCAAGGCGTCGATCACGGGATCGATCATCGGGAACATCCTGCTCGTGCTCGGCCTCTCGCTCTTCCTCGGCGGCGCGAAGTTCACGAAGCAGGTCTTCAACCGCACGGCCGCGAGCGTGACGGCGACGGCCTTGACGCTGGCCGCCATCGCGCTCGTCATCCCGACGATCTTCCATCAGGCGGCCGCGCAAGTCCCGGTCGCCGAGGGCGGCTGGACGCCGGAGCGCGAGCAGACATTGTCGCTCGCCATCTCCATCGTGCTCTTCCTGACCTACATTGGCACGCTCGTCTTCTCGCTCATCACGCACAAGCAACTGTTCGCGGGCGAGGCAGCGAAGGGGGCGGGCGCGGACGCCGAGGCGCAGGCCGCGCCGATGCTGCCCGAACGTGGCGTGCTGAGCGAGGTGGGCCGCGAGCGCACGGAGATGGAGGAGCACGGCGTCTCGTGGACGTGGCAGAAGTCGGCGCTGATCTTGTTCGTGGCGACGGCGTTCGTGGCGCTCGTCTCGGAGTTTCTGGTCGGCGCGGTCGAGGACGCGCGCACGAGTCTGGGCTTCACGGAGGTCTTCGTCGGCGTGATCGTCGTCGCCATCATCGGCAACGCGGCCGAGCACTCGTCGGCGATCCTGATGGCGGTGCGCAACAAGATGGACTTGAGCATCGGCATCGCCGTCGGGTCGAGCCTGCAGATCGCGCTCTTCGTCGCGCCGATCCTGATCTTCGCGTCCTACTTCATCGGCCCGCGGACGATGAACCTTGAGTTCACCGTCCCCGAAGTGGTCGCCGTCATCGCCTCGATCATCATCGTCGAGCAGATTTCGAGCGACGGCGAGAGCAGCTGGATCGAGGGCGTGCAACTGCTCTCGGTTTACGCGGTGCTGGCGATCCTGTTCTACTTCCTGCCCGACGTGCACACCGCGCCCGCGGGCGCGCCGCACGGCGCGGCGCACTGAGGAGCAGTGGCCGGTGGCCGGCGGTCAGTTGTTTGTGACCGGGCGGCCCCGACGGCCGGCGACTAAACCCGGAAGCCCCGCCGTGCGTACAACGGACGACGGGCAATTGACCACCGACTATCAGGTAAGAACAACTGGCTACCGGCTACCGTTACTGAAAGGATGAACACGATGTCTCTCATCCCGCGCCGCCTCGCGGCGCTGCTGCTCGTCGTCGCCGCCGCCTCGCCCGCCGCCCGCGCGCAGGGCGAGCAGCTCGGCCGCGTCGAGTTCCCCACCTCGACGCGCTCGCGCGAGGCGCAGGAGCACTTCGTCCGCGGCGTCGCCGCGCTGCACTCGTTCTGGTACGAGGAGGCGCTCGACGAGTTCCGCGCCGCCGCCCGCGTCGATCCCGACTTCGCGCTCGCCCACTGGGGCGAGGCGATGGCGCACAACCACCCGCTCTGGTCGGAGCAGGACACGGAGCCCGCGCGCCGCGCCCTCGAACGGATCAAAGACACCTCCCGGCTCACGCCGCGCGAGCGCGGACTCGTCGAGGCCGCCCGCGCGCTCTACGGCGAGGGCGACAAGCTGGCGCGCGACCGCGCCTACGCCGCCGCGATGGAGCGGCTGCACCGCGAGCACCCGGCCGATCTGGAAATCGCCAGCTTCTACTCGCTCGCGCTGCTCGGCACCGTCCGCTTCGGCGACCGCGGCTTCACGCGCCAGATGCAGGCCGGCGCAATCGCGCTCCGGGTTTACGAAAGAAACCCCGAGCACCCCGGCGCGGCCCACTACATCATCCACTCGTTCGACGACCCCGAACACGCGATCCTCGCGCTCCCGGCCGCGCGGCGCTACGCCGAGATCGCGCCGGCCGCGCACCACGCGCGCCACATGCCGTCGCACATCTTCATCCAGTTGGGGATGTGGCCGGAGGCCGCCGCGTCGAACGAGTCGGCGTGGAAGGTCTCGACCGACTGGGTCGAGCGCAAGCGGCTGGCTATGGGCCTGCGCGACTACCACAGCCTCCACTGGCTGACCTACATCTACTTGCAGCAGGGCCGCTACGAGGACGCGGAGAAGCTTCTCGCGTCGAAGCTGCGCGACATGGAGTCGAGCGGCTACGACCCGCGCGTCTCGCGCGCCTACGTTGACATGGCCGGCGCGTACCTCGTCGAGACCGGCCGCTGGGACAAGGCCGCGCCGCTGCTCGACGCGCTCCGCCGGATGGGCAAAGGCTCGGCCGCCTACGGCGACGCGCCCGCCGCCGACTCCTGCCACGCGAAGGCCGCCG
>DATCVD010000250.1:0-7454 GCA_036567125.1 Pyrinomonadaceae bacterium
CGACGGGGTGTCCGCCGAGCGCCGCCTGCACGAGCAGGCCGAGACTCGTGCCGGCAGACCACGGCCCGGCGAACGCGCCGTGGATTCCGCGCGCGGCGACGACCGCCCGCAACAGTTCCGTCTCGAACCACTCGGCCGCGAGGTCTGCGACGGCCATCGGCCCCCAGCGCAGCAGGCGGTAGGCGTCGCGCTTGCCGAGTCTTCTAAAATCTTTCCCGACCTTGCCCAGTTGCCACAACTCGCCGGGCCTCGGCCTCTCGACCGAAGGCGGCGTCGCGTCGAGCACGGGCGCGAGCACGCGGCCGATTCTCCGGAAGCTCTCGCAGAATTCCGGGTAGCTGCTCGCGTCCTTCGCCGAAAAGCTGCGCAGCTCGGCGGCCGTGCGCGCCGCGTCCTCGTAGAGCGTGAGCGACGGCCCTCCGGCGCCGGGCGCGAAGACGCGCACCGGCGGGCGGATGAGTTGAAGCCCGTGCCGTTCGAGTTTCAGATCGTGTTCGACGCGCGGCGCGAGCGGCCCCGCGGCGTGCGCCAGCGTCGAGCAACGGAAGCCCGCGTGGAACTCCTCGGTGACGGCCGCGCCGCCGACACGGCCGCGCCGTTCGAGCACGAGCGGCGACAGACCGGCGCGCGCCAGATAGCACGCGGCCACCAGCCCGTTGTGGCCCGCCCCGACGATGACGACTCTGCCGTTCGCGTTCGACACAGAATATAAAGGCCGTGAATCGTAAATCGTGAATCGTGAATGGATGAAAAGCCCTGAACCGTAAGCCGTGACAGGTGACAGGAATGCACCCGAATCGTGAATCGTGAATAGAGCAAGACCGCTCTTGCTATTTACGATTTACCATTCACGATTCACGTCTTTATCCTGCCGCGCTTCATATCCCGCAAAATCTTCTCCGCGCCGTTGCGGCCGGACGCGCCCATGATGCCGCCGCCGGGGTGCGTGGCCGAGCCGCACATGTAGAGGTTCCTGACGGGCGTGCGGTACTGCGCCCAGCCCGGCGCGGGGCGCAGGAAGAAGAGTTGTTCGAGCGTCAATTCGCCCTGAAAGATGTTGCCTTCGGTGAGGCCGAACTCGCGCTCGATGTCGAGCGGCGTAAGCACCTGCCGGTGGCGGATGATGTCGCGGATGTTCGGCGCGTGCTCGGCGATGGCCGCGATGACCGTGTCGCCGAACTCCTCGCGCCGCTCGTCCCAAGTCCCCTCCTTCAGGTGGTACGGCGCGTACTGCACGAAGCACGACACGACGTGCTTGCCCGGCGGCGCGACCGACGGATCGGTGAGCGAGGGGATCACCATGTCGACGTAGGGGCGGCGCGAGAAGCGGCCGTACTTGGCGTCGTCGTAGGCGCGCTCCATGTATTCGACGCTCGGCGAGATCGAGATCGCGCCGCGCAGGTGCGCGCCCGCGCCGGGCATCGACTTGAAGTCGGGCAGCGCGTCGAGCGCGAGGTTGACCTTCCCCGAAGAGCCGCGGAACTTGTAGCGCCGGATGTCTTCGACGAAGTCTCCGGGCAGGTGCTCCTCGCCGACCATCCGCATGAACGTGAGGCGGGGATCGACCGAGGACGAGATGACCTCCGCCCCGATCTCGTCGCCGTTTCGCAGGACGACCCCTGCGGCGCGCCCGTGCCGCAAAATGATCTTCTCGACCGGCGCTTCGGTGCGAATCTCCGCGCCGGCCTCGCGCGCGGCGTCGGCGATTGCGTCCGAGATCGCGCCCGTGCCGCCGCGCGCGAGGCCCCACGAGCGGAACGCGCCGTCGATCTCGCCCATGTAGTGGTGGAGCAGGACGTAGGCCGTGCCGGGCGAGCGGACGCCCAAGAACGTGCCGATGATGCCGGAGGCCGACATCGTCGCCTTGAGCACGTCGGTCTCGAACCAGCGGTCAAGGAAGTCCACCGCGCTCATCGTCATCAACTGAACTTGGTTGTACTTGTCCTCGGCCGGGAGTCGCTGGAAGCGCCGGCCGAGGAAGAGCAGATCCATCAGCCCCTTCGGGCTGAGCGAGGTCGGGTCGGGCGGCGTCATGCCCATGATCGGCTTGACGAAGCGGCCCATCTCGACCATCGCGCGGCCGTACTCGTCGTAAGCCTCGGCGTCGAGTTTCGAGTGGCGCGCGATCTCGCGGCGCGTCTTGGCGTGGTCGTTCACGCGCCAGAGGTGGTCGCCGTCCGGCATCGGCGTGAACGTGCCGTCGAGCGGCAGAATCTCCAGCCCGTGGCGTGGCAGATCGAGTTCGCGGATGATTTCGGGCCTGAGCAGCGAGACGACGTATGACGCGACCGAGAACTTGAAGCCCGGGAAGACCTCCTCGGTGACGGCCGCGCCGCCGAGCACGTAGCGGCGTTCGAGCACAAGGACTTTCTTCCCGGCGCGCGCCAGATACGCGGCGTTGACGAGGCCGTTGTGGCCCCCGCCGATGACGATCACGTCGTACTTTTGGGCCATGCGCTGTCGAGAGTGATTAATGCTTGATGAAGATTCGCTAGGATACTTATAATCGCTCGCCCTGACAAACAGTCACAGAGACCTCTTCGATGCCCATCGGGACAGCCTTCCACGAGAGAACCTTCCCGCTCTGCGAGAGCCTGAGCTACCGCGAGTGGTCGGGCTACTACGCCGTCAGCTCCTACGAGGCGCACCACGAGCACGAGTACAACGCCATCCGCAACGCCGCGGCGCTCATCGACATCTCGCCGCTCTTCAAGTACCGGCTGACCGGCCGCGACGCGACGCGGCTCGTGGATCGCGTCGTCACGCGCGACATGCGCAAAGTCTCCGTCGGGCAGGTCATCTACACGCCGTGGTGCGACGAGCGCGGGAAGGTGATCGACGACGGGACGGTCTCGCGGATCGGTGAGAACGCGTACCGCTGGACGGCGGCCGACCCGTCGCTCCGCTGGCTCACGCAGAACGCGGCGGGGATAAACGTCGAGATCGAAGACATCTCCGAGCAGGTGTCGGCGCTCGCGCTGCAAGGGCCGACTTCGGGAAGGCTGCTCAAAAGTTTAGTCAAAGGCGCGGACGTCGAGAACCTGAAATACTTCCGCGTCGCGCCGGGCGAGATCGCGGGCGTGCCCGTGGACGTTTCGCGCACGGGCTACACGGGCGACCTCGGTTACGAAATCTGGATTCCGTCCGAAGCCGCGCTCGGCGTGTGGGACGCGATTGTCGAGGCGGGCCGCGCGTTCGACATCCACCCGGCCGGGATGCTGGCGCTGGACGTGGCGCGCGTCGAGGCGGGGCTGCTCCTGATCGACGTGGACTTCCACGGCAGCAAGAAGGCGCTCAACGAGTCGCAGAAGTATTCGCCGTTCGAGATGGGGTTGGGCCGGCTCGTCAATCTGGACAAGGCGAAGTTCGTCGGGCAGTCGGCCCTCGCCGAGGAGCGGCGGCGCGGGCACGCGCGCGAGATCGTCGGGCTGGAAGTTGACTGGTCGGGCGTGGAGCGCCTGTACGAGCAGGCGGGCCTGCCGCCGACGATGCCCGCGGCCGCCTCGCGCGTCGCCGTGCCGGTTTACGCGGGCGGCCGTCAGGCGGGCAAGGCGACGACGACGACTTGGTCGCCCACGCTCAAGAAACTGATCGCGCTCGCCACGGTTCGGCGCGAGCACGCGCGCGTGGGCGCGCGCGTCGAGGTGGAGGTGACGGTCGAGGCCGTGCGCCACCGCGTCGGGGCGACGGTCGTCAAGACGCCGTTCTTCAACCCGAAGCGGAAGACCGCGACGCCCGTCCTGTAAATTGCGGATTCGGAGACGGAATTCTCGACTTCAAGTCTGAAATTGAAGGCTTTGAGACTCCGCGTGAAGACTTCAAAATCTCGACTCCGAGCTCCGGAATCGAGGCCGCGGACTCCACATTCGAGAATGTGGAGTCCGCGGCCCGCAATCCAAAATCCATAATCTTCAATGTCCGCGGCCGACTCACTCAGAGAGATCGTCGAGAGTTACGACGCGGGCGCGCCGCTCGAAAGGGCTTGGACTATCCCGGCGGCGTGGTACGTCGATCCGCGCGTCTATGAGCTTGAGCGCGCGACCGTGTTCGCGGGGTCGTGGCAGTTGGCGGGGCGCGCCGATCAGTTGGGCGGGCCGGGTCGGTTCGTGACGTGCGAGGTGGCGGGCGAACCCGTCGTCGTCGTGCGCGGGAACGATCATCAGTTGCGCGCGTTCTTCAACGTGTGCCGGCATCACGCGGCGGAGGTGGTGACCGAAGCCGAGGGCTGCGCGAAGCAGTTGCGCTGCCCGTACCACGGCTGGACTTACGCGCTCGAAGGGGGCTTGCGGGGCGCGCCCGACTTCGGCGGCGTCCGCGACTTCGAGCGCGCGGCGAACGGCCTCCTGCCCGTCGGGTGCGCGGAGTGGGAGAATTGGGTCTTCGTCAAAGTCGACGAAGGCGGCCCGCCGCTCGCGGAATTTCTGGGCGACGAACTCGTCGCGCAGTTGCGCGCGCTCGATCTGGGAAGCCTCCGCTGGGTCGAGCGCCGCCGCTACTCGTTCGAGTGCAACTGGAAGGTCTTCGTCGATAACTACCTCGACGGCGGCTACCACATCCCGTACCTGCACAGGGGGCTGGACAGCGTGCTCGACTACGCGGCGTACCGCGTCGAGAACGGCGAGAGGTTCTGTTTGCAGTCGAGTCCGGTGGTGAGCGCCGGGGCGGAAGCGGAGACCGGCGCGGTGCGCCGAGGGGCGCGCGCCCTCTACTACTGGGTCTACCCGAATTTCATGATCAACTGGTACGAGGGCGTGATGGACACGAACCTCGTCGTGCCGCTGGGCGTTGATCGGACGGAAGTCGTCTTCGACTTCTACTTCGCGGACGTGTCGGAGGCGGCGCGCGAGCGCAACCGCGCGAGCATCGCCGTCGGGCAGCGCATACAGGACGAGGACACGGCGATCTGCAAGTCAGTCCAGCGCGGCCTTCGGTCTCGCGCCTACACGCGCGGCCGCCTCTCCGTGCGCCGCGAGGCCGGCGAGCACCTGTTCCACCGATTGCTCCACGCTGACTTGAAGGCGGGGTTGGGGTAGCGGTTAGCTGTTAGCTGTTAGCTAAAACATAAAGCAGAAGGCGGGAACAACTCACTCAAGGGCTGTTCCCGCCTTCTGCTTTGCTAACCGCTAACCGCTAACCGCTAACAGCTACTCGCTGCCAGCTTCTTTCCTTCCGAGCAGGCTGTGGCTGTAGCCGTAGAGGAAATAGACGACGAGGCCGATGGCGAGCCAGATGCCGAAGCGCAGCCAGTTCGACACGTCCAGCTGGCTCATCAAATACGCGCAGCTCATCAGGCCGAGGACGGGGATCAGCGAGAGCCGCTTGACGACGCAGAGCACCGTGATCACGCACGCGAACAGGAAATAGCCGAT
This sequence comes from Pyrinomonadaceae bacterium, assembly GCA_036567125.1. GTDB lineage: Bacteria > Acidobacteriota > Blastocatellia > Pyrinomonadales > Pyrinomonadaceae > JAIVGV01. Next base: position 5,370 of record DATCVD010000250.1, read on the forward strand.
GAGCGGAATCTTGTGCCGGAAGACCTCCCACGCGCCGGCCGCCGGGTTCTTCGGGTCGGTCGTGCTAAACAGCGAGGCGAACGCGTCGGGGTTGAAGTAGAGCAGCCCGCCGACGACGATGGCGAAGATCACGGGCGCGACGTAGCGCGAGCTGATGTAAGGCACGTAAGTCGTCTTGCCTTCGCCGCCGCCCTCGCCCTGCCCGCGCGTCGTCGCGCCGAGCAGCACGCCGCCGCACACCAGGACGAAGGCGAACAGCGTCCCGATGCTCGACAGCTCCGTCACCTCCGTCAGGTTCATGAACAGCGACGGGATGGCGACGACGAGGCCGGTGATGATCGTGGAGAACCACGGCGTCTTGAATTTCGGGTGGATGCTCGAAAAGATCGGCGGGAGCAGCCCGTCGCGCGACATCGCCATCCAGATGCGCGGCTGGCCGAGCTGGAAGACGAGCAGGACGGTGGCGATGGCGATCACGGCGCTGACGGCGACGACGCCCGCGACCCACGGGATGTTCGCGCCCTCGGGGCCGAAGACGAACGCGAGCGGGTCGCCGACGGCCAGCTTCGTGTAGCTGACCATGCCGGTCAGGACGAGCGCGAGCGTGATGTAGACGAAGGTGCAGATGAGGAGCGAGTAGATCATCGCGCGCGGCAGGTCGCGGCGCGGGTTCTTGCACTCCTCGGCCGTCGTCGAGAGCGCGTCGAAGCCGATGTAGGCGAAGAAGACGGCGGCGACGCCCGACATCACGCCGCCGAAGCCGTTCGGCGCGAACGGCGACCAGTTGGCCGGCTGGACGTAGAACGCGCCGAGGACGATGACGAGCAGGATGACCGCCATCTTGAGCGCGACCATCACGTTCGACGCGCGCTTCGACTCGCGGATGCCGACGTAGACGAGCAGCGTGATGAAGAACGTGATGAGCAGCGCCGGGATGTCCGCGATGACGCGGACGCCGCCGACGCGCGGCGCGGTGTTCCACGCGTTGTAGGCTTCGAGCGCCGCGGGCGGAACCTCCGGCGAAGCCCTGATCGCCTCCATCGCCTGCCCGCCCGCGAGCATCGAGTCGATCGTCGTCTGGCCGCGCGAGGCCGTCAGGTAGTCCATCGTCAGGTACGACGGAACCTCGACGCCGTAGCCGGCGAGCATCCCCGTGAAGTAGTCGCTCCAAGAGATCGCGACGGCGATGTTGCCGATGGCGTACTCCATGATCAAGTCCCAGCCGATGATCCACGCGATGAGTTCGCCGAACGAGGCGTAGGCGTAGGTGTAGGCCGAGCCGGCGATGGGGATTTTCGACGCGAACTCGGCGTAGCAGAGCGCCGAAAATCCGCAGGCGAAGCCGGTGAAGATGAAGAGGAAGATGACGGCCGGGCCGCCCGCGTTGGCGGCGTTGCCGATCATGGCGAAGATGCCCGCGCCGATGATCGCCGCGATGCCGAGCGACGTGAGATCGAGGACGCCGAGCGTGCGCCGCAGGTGCGGGTGCTCGGGTTCGAGTTCGGCGTGGTCGCCGTAGCCGAGTTCGGCATCGCGCTGAATCTGCGAGACGGTTTTGGTGCGGAACAGGTTGGAGAAGCTCATCTTCGTGCCGTGTAGTCGGAGCGTCGTGCAGAGCGTGTTGGGCAGAGCGGGAGACTTCGCGCGGAGTCTAACACAAATGGCGGTGGCCGGTGATCAGTTGTCGGCGGTCGGCGGTATGTGCTGCTCCGCCGGCCCGCCGCCCGCGGCACGAGGTTCCGGCCGCACCATCTAAAACAAACCGGCCGCCGGCCGCCGCCTTTCTGTGCTAGACTCCGCCGCGTCCGAGGCGCGACGGAAGGGGAGTCGGTCATGCCGGAACAGAGAGGCGCGCCGGGCCGCGCCGTGCACCAGAACCTCGACACCGCTTACGTCAGCCTGCCCGCGCTCGTCAGGCACTTGCAGCAGCGCGACTTCGTGGGGCGCGTCCACGTCGAGCTGGACGAGTACGACGCCGACATCTACCTCGCCGCTCGCGAGCGGCCGCGCGTGCGCGAGCGCGATCACGTGACGGGCCGCGTGGCCGAGGGCGAGTCGGCCTTGCAGCGCGTGCTCGTGCGCGCC